>CALMZE010000128.1 GCA_937870585.1 uncultured Sphingomonadales bacterium
GAGCAGCGGAATCATAATCCGCGTGTCGGGGGTTCGAGTCCCTCCTCCGCTACCAATTTCCTGTTTGCCGACGCACGCAGACAGTTGAAAAAATCCCTGATTTTCGCTAGTTTAAGGACAGTCGTTGGTTGTCAGCGATTGCCTTTGTCTGCCTGCAATCGTGGAAGATGGGGGCTTAATTTGGGGGCCTTGCGAAGCCCCCATAGAATCGAGGCCCCCAATGGCGCTGACTGATACGGCGATCCGAAACGCCAAACCCAAGGAAAAGCCCTACAAAGTCGCTGACTCGCAAGGGCTGTATCTGCTGGTCAACCCAAGGGGTAGCAAGCTGTGGCGGGTCAAATACCGAATGAACGGCGCGGAGCGTAAGCTGGCGCTTGGAGCCTACCCGGAGATCACACTGGCCGAGGCCCGCGCGGCGCGTGATGCAGCCCGCAGGCAGCTTGCCCATGCGGTTGATCCGAATGTTGCCAAGCGACAGGCTCGGATTGAGGCGAGTATGCGGGCGGGCAACAGCTTCGCCACCGTTGCCGAAGAATTGATTGCGAAGCGGGAGCAGGAAGGCGTATCCTCGCGAACGCTTGAAAAATATACTTGGCTGCTGAAATTGCTTGGCCCGGAATTCGGGCGCAGGCCGGTCGCGGAGATCACCCCGGCAGAGCTGTTGCATGAGTTGAAGCATCACGAGCGCCGGGGACGGTTGGAAACGGCCAAACGGATGCGTTCGTTTGCCAGCCGCGTATTCCGATATGCCGCCGCCACTACGAGAGCCGAACGCGATCCCGCGCAGTTGCTTTTGGGGGCGCTCATTCAACCGAGGGTCAAGCATTTTGCCGCGATCACCGAGCCAACGGAATTTGGCGCGTTGCTGCGCGCGATTGAGGACTATTCAGGTGACCCAGCAGTGATGCACGCGCTCAAGCTGACACCGCACCTGTTCCAGCGCCCCGGCGAGCTGCGGCAGATGGAATGGGCCGAGATCAACTTTGATAAGGCGGTCTGGACGCTTCCGTCTGATAAAATGAAAATGCGGCAACCCCATGCAGTGCCGCTATCCCGGCAGGCGCTTGCATTTCTGAAAAGTATGCAGGGGCTGACCGGCAAGGGCAAATATGTGTTCCCCTCGATCAGAACACGCGCGCGGCCAATCTCTGAAAATACGGTCACCGCCGCGTTGCGGCGCATGGGTTATACCAAGGAGCAAATGACCACGCACGGTTTCCGCACTTCCGCATCCTCGCTGTTGAACGAATCCGGCAAGTGGAACCCCGACGCTATCGAGAGGGCATTGGCGCATATGGTTTCCGGTGAGATACGGCGCATATATAATCAGTCAGCCTATTGGGCGGAACGTGTTGCAATGGCGCAATGGTGGAGCGACTATCTGGACGAGTTGCGGGAAGGTGGAAACAGATGACAGGCATCCCCGGTGAAGGATGGAAAGTCTTCGCGGACGGGGATGATTCCGAGGACGTTCCGCTTTGGAAAGCATTGGCTCAATTCACGTCGGAGGACTTGGATGAAGGCTTGAAGGCAAATGCGGCTGTCATCAATCAGGCAAAGCCACCCTTCGCACGATACTATAATCTGGCGTTCGTCGTCAGCATGGGATTTGGGTTTCTATTCGTCATATTCCTGATCGCCCTTTTGATCTCGGTGCCTTCAAGATCGACAGACCGTTTCTCATTCCTTGCATTGGCCACGCTCGCGGCTGCGGCTGCACCGCACCTTTGGCGTCAGATTTACCAATACGGCCTGAAAACCCCCGACACCCCTCTGGAATTACCACACGCGCCGGACCGGCATTTCGACGAATTTCTAGGCTATCTCCAGAAGGTCGATGCTCCGCAAGCCTATTTCCTTTCGCGCTTTGGAAAGCGCCGGAAACCGCTCACCCGCAGGCAGTTTTTCGGCAAGTTGCGCTATTTCCTCTTTTCCGAACACAGCACGGATCGAGCCATCGTCATGCGTTTTCGGACGGGGCTTTCCCTTCCGCCCGACATTTTCCTGCACCGCAATGATGTTGAAAAAATGCTCGTGATGAGCAGGCCGAAGCGCAAAGGCGGGCCGGGCCGGAACAGCAAATATCGCTATGAGAGCGCGATTATCTCGCTGATCGGTGACCCCCGGTTAGGTACTCTGGACCTGAACGACCGGGCGGCATCGGCCCGCACGATCAAGGAATGGCTCATGGATTGGTTCGAGGCCAATGCCGATGCATCCGGTGATGTGCCGCGTGGCGATCAATTGTCCCCCTTTGCGGAAAAAATCTTCGATCACCTGAAAAGTCTGCCTGTCATCAAGGTTCATTGAGCAGCGCGTTCGATTTTCGGAGCCGGGGCGGCATTTTTGAATAGCGTCGCGCATTTTCGTTTTGGGGATCATCCGCAGATTTCTGCGGCCTTCCCATTACTGGACGACGCACCAGCAACCATGTGCAACTTGGCATGTCTCCCGCCGCGAATCGGCAACCAAGGAGACGCACATGGAACTACTCGCAATCTCTATCAACGAGACCGCCAAGGCGCTCGGCATCGGGCGTTCATCGGTTTACACCCTGCTCAAATCCGGCAGGCTTGATGCCATCAAGATCGGCAGGCGAACCTTGCTGACCACCGAGTCTATCAAGCGCTTGGCGCAATCTCGACACACCGCCTGAGCCGCAGGCGCTCCACGGCCCCAGCCTGATTGATGGGCGGGCCGCTCCGCGCCTGCGTCTCCCCTCAACCTCACGAACACCCGCAATCGTGATTTCACGAAAGGATACCCCATGTCCATTTTCCACCGCGCCTTGGATCGGTTCGCCGATTTCCTCTGGACTGGCCGCAAGGTCAATCTGCGCTTCACCGCTGAATATCGCACTGCCTGCTACGCACTGCCGCTCATCAAGAAGTTGCTCGCTGAAGGCGAAGACGGTGACGCATACCGCACCGCGCTTGTCCCTTGGCATGAGGCCGAACGACCGCCGCTCGCCATCTATCAGGGTGACACTTCCCGCAGTCGGATCGATGGGCCGTGGCAGATGGCTGGCCGTGACTGGCTCCCGCTTGGTGGATTGATCCTGTCACCCGGCGTTACTGCGCACCTTGATCCATTCGAGGCGCAGGCACTGCACGACAAGATGCAGGAGGCTATTGAAGGCGTCATTCTCTCATGGGTCCGGGACCATGACCTAACCGCACTGCCACCAGTGCCGGAGCATTTCGACAGGCGCAGGGCCGACCGAAAAGCCAAAGCGATGATCGCCGCTTGGACGTCCGGCGAAACGGAAACCGCAGTGTCCATCACCACCCCCGGCGAAGCTACCGATGCCCCATGCGATGCTTGCCGGAAGGGACGGGAACATGGCTGACACAGCAACCCAAAAGGCAATGTTGTGGGGCTGCGATGCTACGCATCGAGCCAGCAATTCAGATACACACCTCACGCACGCGTGCATCAAGCAATTCTGCGGGTTTGACGGGATGCTATCGGCATCCCGTCAAATGCGAGAACGTGGAAACAGCGCAATTCCGCCATTTCTCGCGATGGCGGATAGCATCTTGTCGGGAGCGGCCCGATGAGCGCTCGCGCCCAGACCGTGCGGCTCACCCCGGCCCGCCACCGCACCCTTGTCGGCTTCGCCAAGAGCTACGGATTGAGCGAATATGCGATGCTTGCGCGCGTCGTGGACGCGGGCCTTGCCGCCCTCGTTCACGGGGCGGGCAATGAGATCGACACCCGCGAGATCGTCACCGAACTGGCATCGGTCAGCACCCGCATGGTCGATGTCGAGCGAATGCTTGACCGCGCGCTGTTCACAGCTTGCGCCGCTTATTGCTACGCCCGCAGCGCGGCGACCGGCGCGCGCAAAAGCGATGAAGTCATCACCGCCGAGATCAACGCCGCCTATGATCGCCAGCGGCGGCTCTCGCAGGAGCGGCGGCGATGAACCAGCCTCACCACCCGCCCGCCCCTGCCGATCCCTTGCGCCGGCACAACCGCATCAAGCCGGCCAACCGGTTCCAACGGCAAGCCGGAAGACTGCTCGCACCAATCGCCCTGGGTGCGGTCGCCACGCCTTATGTGATAATGGACCCGCAGACGATGGAGGCGACCGGCACCTATGCCCAAGCCGAGGCGAAGCTGTGGTTTGCGAAAGGCACGGTTGCCGATCCCGCAATGAGGATCAGCTATGAGGGCCGGGCCTATGCCGTTCCGGCCCGCGCAGTGATTGCGCACAGCTATTATCGGCGCGCGGCTCATGCGACCTATGCCAATGCCCTGCGCGGTAGCTGGTTGGGATTTTTCGGCTGGCTGGCAGGGCTGTTCCTTTTACGACGGACAATGGAACGGCGGCGCGAACGGGCCTTGCGGGATCGGGTCATTGCTGGAACGCTGGTGACGAGCGAGAAGCAGCTTGCCAAGCTGATCCGGGACGAGCTTGCGGCTGAGGCGAAAGCCAACGCCCAATCTCAACTTCGCCCGCTCGCCATCGGCACGGTGCCAATACCGGCCCGGCTTGAAACCCGGCATATGGCGATG
The DNA here is from genome assembly GCA_937870585.1 of uncultured Sphingomonadales bacterium. GTDB lineage: Bacteria > Pseudomonadota > Alphaproteobacteria > Sphingomonadales > Sphingomonadaceae > Aquisediminimonas. Next base: position 4,525 of record CALMZE010000128.1, read on the forward strand.
ATCGGCACGACCGGCAGCGGCAAGACCACAGCCTTGCGCCAGTTGCTCGACGGGATCGAGGCGCGCGGCGAAGCGGCCTTGGTCTATGACACCAGCGGCGAGTTCATCGCGCACTATTACCGGCCCGAGCGCGGCGACGTGATCCTCAATCCGTTCGATGCCCGCTGCGCCTACTGGTCACCCTTCGCCGAGATCGCCCATCCCGCCGACGCCGACCGCATCGCGCACCAGCTCATTACCGAAACCGGCCAGCATGACAGCGACGTGTGGCTGGACACCAGCCGCATCCTTGTTGCCAACATGATCCGGGCGCTGTGGAGCGAAGGAAATCGAACATTGCCTGCTTTGCTGAACGCCCTGCAGGACCGCACCAAGGACGATCTCAAATTGTGGCTGGCGGGTAGTTCATCGGCGCGCACCTTTGCCGACGATGCCGACCGGGCGACGGGCAGCGTGTTGTTCATGCTGGCGAAGGCCGCGAACCTGATCCAGTTCCTCCCCGCGGAGGATAGCGGCGGCGCACCTTTCGCGTTCCGGGACTTCATTCACGGGCTGGACAAGCGGAAGGGTGCGCGCCCGTGGATATTCGTTCCGCGCAAGGAGGACTATTTCGAGGCGTCGAAACCCTTGCTCGCCTGCTGGCTGGAATGCGCGGCCAGCGCCGTGCTGGGCCTTCCCCCGTCCGCCGACCGGCGCGTCTGGTTCGTGCTGGACGAGCTGGCCGACTTGCCCCGCGTCGATAATCTGGCGCGGCTGCTGCCCGAAGGACGCAAGTTCGGCGCGGCAGTTGTTCTCACCTTTCAGGCGCTGGGCCAGATGCGGCATCGCTATGGGCCGCAAATCGCCGAATCCATGCTGGGCTGCTGCAACACAAAGCTGTTCCTGCAAACCATCGACAGCGAAACCCGTGTTTGGGCCAGCCAGACCATCGGGGAATGCGAAGTCGAAATCCAGACCATGACCGACGCGCTGGCCGAGGACGACAACACGCCGCGCACTACCTTGGGCCGGACGCGGAAAATGCGCCCCGCCATTCTGGAAAGCGAACTGCGCCTGCCCAAGTTCGAGGGCTATTTGCTGTTCCCGGACGGCTTGCCGGTCGCCCGGATCAGGCTCACCGCCGATCATGTCGCGCGGCGAGGCAAAGCCCGTCAGTCGGGATTTGTTGCGGGCGATCCGAAGACCACGCTTTGGGAGCAGGCACCCAAGGCCCTGCCGCTCCCATCGCCGCCCCTGCCATCTGACAGCGAGGGGCCGGTTTGATGGTCGCGTCCGTTTCCGCGCTGACCAGTTCAGCACAGGCGAGCAGCTATTATGAGGCCGACGATTATTATGCCGGGGATGGCCTGTCCCCGTCAGAATGGCAGGGCAAGGGCGCGGAGGAACTTGGCCTGTCCGGCGATGTTGACCGCGACCAGTTTCGCGATTTTCTGGACGGCAAAGTTGCCGATCAGCAGCTGGGAACGACCCGTGACGGCAAGCTGGAACACCGCCCCGGATGGGATGTGACCTTGAGTGCGCCCAAGTCCGTGTCGATCATGGCAGAAGTAGCGGGCGACCGAAGGTTGATCGCCGCGCACGGGGCAGCGGTCAAAACCGCGCTTGCTCACGTCGAGAAGCATATGGCCGCCACCCGTATCCGGGACGGCGGCGCGGTGAACCGCGCAGTCACGGGCAATCTGGTGGTCGCCAGTTTTCAGCACGGGACCAGCCGGGCGCAAGACCCTCAGCTTCACACGCACAATGTCATCCTGAACGCCACCAAGGGCGAGGACGGCACATGGCGCAGCGTTGAGCCGCGCGCCATCTACCAGCTTCAAAAGCAGATCGGCGCGATCTACCGGCAGGAACTGGCGTTGAAGGTGCGCGAACTCGGCTATGAGATCGAAACCGGCAAAGACTCGATGTTCGAGATCAAGGGCGTGTCCGGCGATGTGCTGGCCGCGTTCAGCACCCGCAGCGCCCAGATAGAGGCCGCGCTTGGGGAGCGCGGCACGTCCCGCAATGATGCCAGCGCCGCCGAAAAGCAGATGGCCGCGCTCGACACCCGGCAGGCAAAGGTTGCCGCCGATCCTGCCGCCCTTGTTGCGGATTGGCGGGAGACGGCCAGCAGGGCCGGGTTCGGGCCGGAGGCGCGACTTGGGAGGATGGGGCAAGCCGAGGCCAAGGCCGCTGATCCTTCCCAT
>CALMZE010000129.1 GCA_937870585.1 uncultured Sphingomonadales bacterium
TTGAATCAACCAATCATGCCTCATGCAAGCAATTTAATAGGTCCTGAGCCTAGCTACCGCACTGTTGGTGAAATCACCCACAGTGCCTCGCGGTTGTATGCTACGGGTCTGCTTTAAGCATGTCCGCAAGTTTGCTATCGGTCCCTGTTTAGTAAGAAAGGGATTGTTGTTGGCAAGCGGCATCCAGCGCCGCCCGACCGAAATCAATGCCTTATTTTGACCCGAATCCGCTCCAAACCGTCCGCATGGTCCTGATCAGGATCAGCAGGTCCAGCCAGATCGAGAAATAGCGAATATAATAGAAATCGTACTCGAGCTTCTCCTGTGCGGCCTCGACTTCCGCAACATTGCCCTGATGCACGGCCGCCCAGCCGGTAATTCCAGGGCGAACTGCATGCCGATAGTCATAAAATGGCACGTGTCGGGCATACTTGCGCGCCAGTGTAAGGGATTCTGGTCTCGGCCCGATCCAGCTCATCTCACCGCGCAGTACGTTGAAAATCTGCGGCAGTTCATCGATGCGCCACTTGCGCAAGTACTTGCCCAGCGGGGTAATCCGGGGGTCAGCATCCACTGTAAAATCTGGCCCGTCGACATCCGATCGCATCGTTCGCAACTTGTAACACGTGAACGTCTGGCCGCGGTGCCCCATGCGCGTCTGCTTGAAAATCGCCTTCCCGGGACTTTCGATACGGATCGCAAGCGCCGTGAGCGTGAGAATTGGCAACACAAATGGTAGCGCGATAAACACACCAAGCAAATCGAAGGCGCGCTTGACCCTTAAATAGAGGAACGAAGGCAGCAAAGCGCCAAAGTCATTTTCAGCATGATGACTGAACCGCACCCGCCCCGTGAGCCCCTCCTCAATGTGGGCGCGGTGATAGACCGGAATGCCCTTGAGCACGAGCTGGGTGATGAACTGCGACCACTCGGGGCTGAGTTCAGCGTGTGGATCAACCACGACCGCTGATACCCCCTGGTCGAGCCAAGGCTCATTTAGCAACAGCCAAGTAACCCGGTCAGGTAGATCAGCCGCAAACTCCCGACTAACTCCGATCATTCCGATCACAGGCCGGAGATGGCGCCCCCGCAAGGTTGCAATCGTGAAATACCATCCAATCGCTACTAAGAACGAAACAGCATAGTGCAGCCGCGCAATGGGAAGACCAGAAATATATAGCAAAAACAGCCCAGCTCCGAAGCTGGCGAGAAACGTCGGCACAATTAGACTACGGGCGATCACCAATGGCATCACTGCGATCCGCCGGTTCGATAGATGAGCAATCGCGATTGCCAGTGTTGAAGCTACCACCGTTGGCTCAATGTCCCCGGCGATCAAGCCAGTCCAGTAGGGCGACTCGGCTCGCAACATATGCACCGCTTCCGGGACAACGACCGCCAGCAACAACACCACGCCCAGCACAAACCGATTGGAGGCAAGCGCACGTCCAATCAAGCTGACACGGTCTCCAAAGTGCGAAAAATGCACTGCAGGCCGCGCCCCAATGATCGGCCTTTGTTCCACAAGCACCTTTAGCTTCGTCAACACCGTCGTTCCAACTTCGGGCAAAACTGCCATTTGCCAAGGTACGAAGCCGACTTTGCCGTGCCTTCGCGCACTGTGCGACCGTGAGGATTGCTTAGCTCACAATCCTGTTAGCTCAAACCCGTTCCAGATTTCGCGTCTCAGTATGATAGACTCCGCCACCCAGAATGTCCAGCAGCAGAGCCACACGGCCCCGGTCATCAAGCGACCGCACTTGCGCTATGAGGTCTGCAAATGGGCCCGTTGTAATTCGGACCTGTTCGCCAACTGCAAGCGCAATAAGTGCGTACTCGAATATGCCATTGGGGCATCGCCGTTGCAGTTGCTCCATAACATGCCGAGGCATTGGACTGAGCAAACCCGCCCCGCCGCAAATCAGCCGCCGCACCCCGATCGTACCATTAATCGAAAGCCAGTTGACCTGTTTCCTGTCAAATCGCACGAAAATGTAGCCAGGGAACAATGGCGCCAAAACCGTATCGATCTTGCGCGCATGCCGCCGTGTCTTGCGATAACGAGGAAGAAAACAATCGAACCGCTGGCGAACGAGATGTTCGACCGCCAAGGCCTCCTTGCGAGGCTGCGTCTCAGCCACATACCAGCGCGCCGTTTCAACACTAGCCATACCCCACTAAAATCCTACAATCATTACATTTTTTCCGAATGAGAGCTTAGCCGTGACCAAGCGAAAGACTGACATGACGTACTTTCATATGACGCATCTGATTGTCCCGCAAGTGCGAAGAAACTTGGCGGGATGAACTGTGCGGGGTGAAAGACAGTCAGATTCCAACTGATTGATGATCCACGTCAAATCCTCCAACGCCGCGACGCAGAAGCCGGCGTCCATGGTGTTCGACAGCCGCCAGGCCAACACCTTGCGGGTCGCCCAGTCCATGATCGCCACCAGGGAGAGGAAGCCCCGGCGCATCGGGATGTAGGTCACGTCGGCACGCCACACGTGGTTGGGCCGCTCGATCACCAGTTTGCGCAGCAGATACGGATAGATCCGGTGCTGCGGGTGGGGATCGCTCGTCCGCGGTTGCTGGTAGATCGGCGTCAGGCCCATCTTCGCCATCAGCCGCCGCGCCCTGCGACGACTGATCTCGTGGCCTGCACGCCGCAGGTGCCGCGCCATCTGGCGACTGCCATACCACGGGCAGTCCAGGAACGTCGCGTCGATCACTGTCATTAGCGCCAGCGTCTCGTCCGTCTCCGGCACCGGTGCGTAATAGTAGCAGTATCGGCTGATCCGCAGCAGGCGGCACTGCGCCGAGATCGACAGGTGCTGGTGAGCAGGTTCGACCATCGCCGGCCTCCGATCCACGCTCATCGAACGAAGGCTTTCACTACAAAATCCCGCTCCACCAACAGTTGCCCGATCTTGGCGTGCAACTTCTCTACCTGGTTCTCGCTGGCAACCCTGGCCGCATCGCTCGCCCCGGAGAACGTGCCTGCCATGCCGTCGATGGCCTAGCGCTTCCAGGCTGCAATCATCGTGTGGTGCACGCCGTTCTTAGCTGCCAGATCCGCCAGCGTCAGGCCGCCCCGGATCGCCTCCAGCGCCACATTGACTTAAAATCCGCGCTGTAGCGCTTCCTCGTCGTCTTCATTGCCGTACCAATCCATCAGGTCGGGAGTAGCTTAACACCCTGGCCGAAAAACCGACACCACCTCACTGCCCCGCGATCTATGAAGTGAACGAAGCGCACAATCCCATTTGTGAATGCGGTCACACCTGCTCAAGCGCTTGCGCTTTTCCGCCCCAGAAATCGCCTTCCTTCTGCGTGTCGAGATCCACGGCTCCGCGCACACCCAGTTTGGCGCGGGCTTCTTCAAGCGGCGTGTGCCAATAATCCTCGAACTTCGCCATCCAGAACGCATCGGATTCACGACCTATGCGGATACCCTGCTGAATACAGTCGAGCGCGCATTCCCAGATTTGGGGATAGTGCAGCATGGTTCTGATGACATAGCGTGTCGTGCCGAGGATGGAGAGCACGCTCATTTCCCCAGCCAGTTCCTTGTTCCGGATGTGTGTGTGGATGGTGGCGAGGCGGAACCAATAGGGGATCAGTTCGCCCATATAATTGAAGCCGCCGCCAGTCAGAATATGTTCGAAATCATGCGCCTGACCTGCGCGGAGCGAATAATATTGCCACTGTGTCTGTGGCTTGAAATTGGGGACGATCTGGACCTCGTAATTCCCCTCGGTCGCGATCTTGTGATAGACGCCGCCCAGCGTTCCCGGTGCGCAATCTTTGAGATCCTCGATCACGAAATCAGAGCAGAAGCCCTCGCTGAACCAGCGATCTAGTGCCGGGTTCACCTTGCGCTCTTCGGTGAACATATGCTCGATATGATCAAAGTCCCGCATCCCGTCGAGGATCGGAAGCAGTTGATACATTTCGGCAGCGGGCGGGAAGTCCGGCCCATTTTTCTTGAGCGCGATCATGGCGATCCATTCGCGCAGGGCCGGACTGTTGAGATATTTGGAGGATGAGATGAGCACGCTTGAATCTGTGCCCAGCATATTCACGCCGCGCGCGAGATAGGGGATATCGTCCATGAGAGGCCTCTCCTTGCTTTGCGCAGATGTTAGTGCGCCTTGATCCGCAAAAACAAGAAAAATTCGCTCACCATCCATGATGTGCGTCAAATTCATTCGAATTGACGTTGAATTGCCCATGCTTCACATCAGGCGCAGATCAAGAGAGGAGACTTTGATGCTGGATATGCTGGCCCCCATCGCCGGACTGTTGGGCTTGATTGGATTTGCAGGACTCGCCGGGCTCAAGCATCCGGTGGACAAGGATTGCTCCGGCGCCGGAATTCGCTTGCTTGGCCTGTTTGGGCTGGCTGGCCTCGCGGGCATCTGGATTCCGGGGGCCGGGGCTGTGGGGGCTGCTGGGGCACTGGGGCTGTGGAACCACCAATCACCCAAGCTGGCCCTGTGGGGGAAGCTCGGCTGGGCGTCGCTCGCCGGGTTGCCCTTTCTCGCACGGCACTTTTTGGGGTAGGGCGGGATGACTTGACTATGAGCCGCTCATCCTGAGGAGCCCCCTTCGACTGCCTGCTAAGGCAAGCGCTCAGGATAAAATTGAGCCTGTCGAAATGGCGTCTCGAAAGACTGTGTGTGGTTCGAGACGGGACTTCGACAAGCTCAGCCCCTCCTCACCATGAGCGGGATTGACTCATTCATATTGCATTGCGCTTGAGGCCTACTTCCCGCGCCGCACCGTTCGGAACCCGACATGGTTGGTTGCGAGTGTCGCATCCTGTGACTGGCGGGATTGGGGGCGGTAGCGCGCGCACCAATTCTCGCCGCACAGGAAGGATCCGCCCTTGATCGTATAGGCCGGGATCGTCGCGTCGGCCTGCGCACCATGCCCCGGTGTCCAGGCGGATTTGGTGAGTTCCCAGACATTGCCGGTCATGTCGTACAGCCCACCCGCGTCCGCTGCAAAGCTCCCGACCGGCGCGCGCATCTGAAAGCCATCAGCCCCTGTGTTGGTAAGCGGAAATTCGCCATCCCAATTGTTACCGGACGGTTTGCCATCCTTCATCGGCCGCTTGCGATCCGGCAAGGCACCGCCCCGCGCTGCGGCCCATTCCCATTCGGCCTCGGTTGGCAGATCACGGCCCTTCCAGCGCGCATAGGCCAGCGCATCGGCCTGACTCACCTGCACGACGGGTTCGGCATCCTTGCCCTCGATGCTACTGCCTGGCCCTTCAGGATGCTGCCAGCTTGCGCCTGCCAGCCACGTCCAGCCGGGGCGGACATCGGGCGCGGGCATCATGAACACGGCACTGCCCGGCGCCCATTGCTCCTGTGGCACAGCGGGGTTGCCGGCAAACCCCTTCTCCGCCTGCGTCAAATAGCCGGTGGCCTTCACAAAGGCGGCAAACTCCGCATTGGTCACTTCATGCGTGTCGATCCAGAAGTCGCTGACGCTGACCGCACCCGTCTGCCGCTCTTCAGGATAGATGCTGTCATTGCCCGGCGTGTAGCGTCCGCCCTTGACGAGCGTCTCGCCGCCACCGCTCCCTGAGGAACTGCACGCGGCAAGAGCCAGACACAGGACAAGCGCCACCCGCCTCACCGGAACTTCACACGCGCCTTGGGCGGATATTTGGCGAGCGTCCCGCCATGCACCGCGAGCAGCGGCCCCAGCGCGTAAGAGGGAGCCCAGGCTTTCTCAATCAGCACCGATTTGCGTTCCTTCGGATCCAGATAAAGGTTGTACATATAGCCATTGATTGGCGAAACAAACTGCGCATTGTCCAGACCGCCCATATCACGCACCGACCCGGTGCCGACCTGAATTTCAGACAGCGCCATCTTGTAATAGCGCCAGCGCACGCCCGCCATCTGGTCGGTGTTGTAATAATAGACCGCCTCACGCGCCGACTGGCCATTGTCAGCCAGCAGGAAGCTGGTCTGGTCGATCCCGTCAATATAGCGGTCTTTGGGAATGGCAGCGGCAGCGTCCACGCCTGCGATGGAGAGCGTCGTGTTGAACATGTCCATCATGTCGAACAGACCATCAGAGACGCGACCCGGCTTGATCATCCCCGGCCACCAGAACAGCCCAGGCACACGGACACCGCCTTCCAGCGTTGTGCCCTTGGCCCCACGGAAAGGCGTCACGCCGCTTTCAGGATAGCTGTCTTCCTCAGGCCCATTGTCTGACGTGAAGAAGACGAGCGTGTTGTCGGCCACGCCCAGATCCTCCAGCGTCTTGGTCAGCCGACCCACAATGTCATCCACTTCAATCACGCTGTCCCGGAACACATCCTTGGTCGCCGAAAGCCCGACATAGGGCTTGGACGGATTGTTGAAATAATGGACCTTGGAGAAATTATGGCTGAGCATGAACGGCTTGCCCGCCTTGACTGAGCGGCGGATGAAATCCTCGCTGAAATCGGCAAATTTCTGATCAAGATCGCGGTCATTGTTCCAATTGATCTGGCCGAGCGACTTGCCGCCGCCCGCTTTGGTGGCGCGCCACAGATCGCGGCTGGCGGGCATCGAGCGGAGTTGCGCCAGCAGTTCCGGATCGTTCGCGACATCACTCGCGCTCGGATGCTCCTCCTGATAGGCGTTGGCGACGCCGAGAAAGCCGAGAAACTCGTCAAAGCCAACCTGCCAGGGCCGCGAGCCCTCCTTCTCACCCAGATGCCATTTGCCCGACAGTGCGGTGACATAACCGGCCTGAGTCAGCAGCTTGGCCGAGAGAATCTCGCCTGAAATATCGGCCTTATCGTTGAGCAGCACGGGTGACAGCAGCCCGGTGCGCACAGGCAGTCGCCCCGTGTTGAGCGCCGCGCGGGTGGGCGTGCAGCTTGGTTGCGCATAGGTGGAGGTGAGCTTCAGCCCCTCGCGCGCCAGCCGGTCGATATGCGGGGTGGGTGCCCCCAGCGCTTCGCCGCCGCCATAAGCGCCGACATCGCCATAGCCTAGATCATCGACCACCAGAATCAGGATGTTGGGCCGCCGCCCTTTCTTCTTGGCCAGAGCGTCCAGCTTGGCCTTCGCGGCTTTGGCCTGATCGGGGAAGAGCAAGGCGGGCTCGAAATTTTCATGGCTCCGCTCGGCCTTGAGCACCGGAGACGCGCGGCTCATGGAACCGACAGTAAGGGCTGCGGGAACCGACATTTGCGCGACCGCTGCCGTTCCGATCAGCGCCGCAGACGCAGCCAGCCAGAGTTTCATCATTCTCTCCCCCTCATTTCCGCACTAGACTTGTGAAATCGATCATAGATTACGAATTGCGTATTTCAACTGGCAGAATGATGCGCATATGCTTGCCCCGGCGACGTGATTGACGCAGGATAGAGCGTGAGGAGATGATGATGGCCGATCAACAAGACTCTGTGCAACTGGATCATGTCTGGCGTGATTTCTGTGCAAAGCTCGCCGAAGCTGGCGAGATTTTGGCACGCGAACAGGCCCCGCGCACTGCGCTCGATCAGGCAGAGGGGCTGCGTTACCTCTCTCGCCTCACCCGGACCGCGCTCAACATGCTGGTCGATTCGTCAGATCCGGATTTCCCGCGCCTGTTCCTGCTGTGCGATGACAAGATCAAGATTGGCGCGGACAATCCGGACAATCTCTATCAGCAATGCGTGGTGAACCCCACGCGCACCTATCGCATCACCGGCACGCGCAACACGGTCCCCTATTTCAGCATCGGCAGCAAGGCGAACCGTTACGCGATTGACGGCACTATGGCTTCGACCGGCGAGATCGAGTTTGAAGACATGACCTTCGGTCCCGATGGCGCATTCGAGATCATCGTCTCCAAGGACAGGCAGCCGGGCAACTGGCTGCCGATGGCGGACGACACCAGTCTGCTGATCGTGCGCCAGACCTTTGATGACAAGAAGACACAAATGCCTGCGGATGTACTGATCGAACGGATCGGGCCGGGGCCGGAGGTTCCGGGTATCTTGACGCCAGAGGCGATTGCCGCCCAGCTTGCCGGGTCAGCCGCCTGGGTGCGCGGCACGGCCAACACCTTTGCCAACTGGTCCGAATGGTTCAAATCGACGCCCAACCAGTTCTATGATGCGGATCAGTCGATCTTCTGGAATGCGGGAGGTGATCCCAACATCTGGTATGGCCATCTCTATTTTGACCTGAAGCCCGGCGAGGCACTGGTGATCGAAGCCACGCCGCCCGCTGATTGCCGGATGTGGAATTTCCAGATCGACAATTGGTGGATGGAATCGCTCGACCATGTTCACCAGAAGGTGTGGCTCAACAACTCCATGGCGAAGCTGGAAGATGACGGCCGCGTGCTGCTGGTCTGTGCTGATGCCGATCCGGGCTGGGGCAACTGGATTGATCTCGCCGGGCATCGCTCAGGCACTGGGCTGTGGCGCTGGATCAGCGCGAGCGAACATCCCGTGCCAACCTGCCGCGTGGTGACGCTGTGAGCGGGGTTCTAGACGGCAAGGTGGCGATTGTCACCGGATCGAGCCGAGGCATTGGCGCAGCGATTGCGCGGCGCTTTGCGGCTGAAGGCGCAAAAGTGGCATTGGTGGCACGCACTGTGGCTCCGGGCGGCAAGCTCGCTGGATCATTGGACGAGACGGCGTCGCTGATCCGCGCGGCTGGCGGCACTTGCTGCCTGATTGCGGCTGACCTTGCCGATGCAGAGAGCCGCGCGACCATCGTGCCTGCCACACTGGAGGCCTTTGGCGCGGTTGATATTCTCGTCAACAATGCCGCCTGGTCGCGCTTCATCCCGATCTGGGAGGTCAGTGCGAAGCAGATGACGCTTGCCTTCCAGATGAATGTCCACGCGCCGCACGAACTGGCGCAGCAGGCGCTGCCGCACATGACGGCGCGCGGTGCGGGCTGGATCCTCAATATCTCCAGTGCCACGGCAGACCTGCCGCCAGCAGCTCCGTGGGACGAAACCAATCGTGCCGTGCAGTTCAACATGCATGGCCACCCCACGCTTTACGCGGCGACCAAGGCCGCGCTTGACCGGCTGACGGCGGGCTGGGGGATTGAACTCGCCAAGAGCCGAATCGCGGTCAATTCCATGGCCCCTGTGGGGGCGGTCGCCAGCGAAGGGGCGCTGGCCGTGGGCGGCTGGGATGAACGTGATCATATCGAGCCTGTCGAGGCGATGGCGGAAGCCGCGCTGCAACTCTGCCACCGCCCGGCGGAGAGCCTGTCCGGAGAGGTGGTGCGGAGCCTGCCCCTGCTCAAGCGACTGGGGGTAGAGGTGCGCAGCCTCGACGGGCGCACATTATCCGACTGATCTTCTCCAGCGCATTCCGGGTCATATCTGAGGGATCAGAAGCCGCTCCTGAGCCAATTCAATATTTCAGACACCGCAGCTCCCGCCGGACGGCTGCACCAGCAGGAACAGCCCGTGTTCGCTCAACAGGTTGATGAGCTTGGCGGCAGGCTTGGTCGCGCGGATGGCAATGTCACTGAGGGGAATTAGGACCACTCCAATGGCTAATTTGGATTTGGCCCCCACTTGTGCCCGGTTGCGGGCGAATGGGGACGGACAATAGCGGCCAGATCAGGCCACTTTATCTCAGATTTCTTTGGTTTTTTCAGCTGTTGGCGGTTATCGCCGAACAGGGAAATGGTGCCCCACGGCGGAGCACCCTCGAACCAAAACAGGGACTCGAACCCAGTCCCTATCAAGGACTCGAATAGCCTTTTTGAAACTCTCGACAAATGGAATGTCGTTCTCGAAGGGCTGAATAGGCCTGTCGTGGAAAGGGCGGCAAGGCCGACTCCACCTGTGCGTCGCCGCCGGAAAGTGGCGGGTGCAAAATGAGCAAGCCTTCGCTTCACCCCGTCTCGCTTCGCATGACGTTCGAGGAAAAAGCCAATCTCGAAAAGGCGGCGGCGGGCATGTCGCTCGCCGCATATATAAGGTGGAGATTGTTCGCGCCCGATATGTCGCCGCCACGAACGCGCGGCAATTTCCCTGTGAAGGATCACAAAGCGTTGGCGCAGCTCCTCGCCCTGCTCGGTCAATCGCGCCTCGCGAATAATGTGAACCAGCTAGCGCGCGCCGCAAACACCGGAAGCCTTCCCGTCACACCTGACACCGAAGAGGCGTTGCTGACGGCGGTGCGCGAGGTCGCGCAAATGCGCGCGCTACTCATTCAGGCACTCGATGTGGATGTGATGCCATGATCCTCAAGGCATCGCAGCGCAGTGGTGCCAAGCAACTCGGGCTTCATCTGCTCAAGACGGAAGAGAATGAGCATGTCGAGATTTACGAAGTCACCGGCTTCGTATCGGAATCCGTCATGGGCGCGATGAATGAGGCATATGCCGCATCGCGCGGGACAAAGTGCAAGCAGTATCTGTTTTCCGTCTCGCTCAGTCCGCCTGCGCATGAATCTGTGCGCGTCGAGACATTCGAGAAGGTCCTTTGCGATATTGAAGAGCGGCTTGGCCTCACCGGCCAACCGCGCATAGTCGTCTTCCATGAAAAAGAAGGGCGTCGCCATTGCCATGCGGTCTGGTCACGCATCGATGCGGAAACCATGACGGCAAAGGAATTGCCATTCTTCAAAAACAAACTGAACGAGATCGCAAAGCAGCTCTATCTTGAAAATGGTTGGTCGATACCGAAGGGCTTCGCCAATCCAAAGCTGCGCGATTCGCGAAATTTTACATTGGATGAATGGCAGCAAGCCAAGCGCGCGGGTCTTGATCCGCGCGAACTCAAATCCGCCGTGCAGGAATGCTGGAAGCAATCGGACGGCGCGGCTGCATTTGCATCTGCGCTTGAAGAACGCGGCCTCTTCCTCGCGCGCGGTGATCGTCGTGGTTTTGTCGCCGTCACCATCGATGGCGATGTGTTCGCGCTCGCGCGAATGATCGATGCAAAATCAAAAGACGTTGCATCGCGCCTCGGCGATCCCACCAAACTTCGTAGTGTCGAAGAGACAAAACAATTCATCGGAGAGCAAATCGCCCCACGCCTCACCCGCTACATTGCGGAAGCGAAACGCATCGCCCACCACAATATGCAACCGCTGATAGCCAAGCGCGAAGCGCTCAAGGTTCAGCATCACGCTGAACGCCAAGCCTTCGATAAATCAATCACAGCCCGCTTCAACGAAGAGCAACGCATTCGTTCATCACGTCTGCGCAAAGGCATTGCTGGTGCGTGGGATTTCCTGACGGGGAAGTATTTCAAGGTGCGCAAGCAGAATGAGATGGAAGCTAAGTTTGCGCGCGAGCGCGATAGCCATGAGCGGCACGCTCTGATCCGTGCGCAGCACAAGGATCGCCAAGCCCTTCAAGACTTCATCAAAGAGAACCGCCGCAAAGAAGCGGAGCGCGTCCTCGGTCTCTATCGGGACGCCGCCAACTTTCGCCGTATGCGCGAGGGGGAACGCGACACGGATCGGGATCGCGGCAAAACGGCTCCGAAACCCAAGCGGGATCGCGGGTTGGAACTCGGATAGATTCTACGGTATGGTGGTGGAGGCACATGTGTCCGCGTGATTCTCCGTAATCCTTAGAAATATAGTATTTTGTGGAATTTTCAGCGCAATTGCTTGTTAGATAATTATATGCTATTATCTAACAATAAGGAGTCGGAAAATGTCTGCCGTGGCTGACAAAATCATCAAGCGGGTGCGCGGGAAAGGGCGAGGCTGGGCCTTTACGCCCAAGGACTTTCTCGACCTCGGCACACGCGCGTCTATCGATATGGCTCTCACCCGCCTTGTCCAATCAGGCGTCGTTCGCCGCATCGGACGCGGCCTCTACGATTATCCGAAACTGCATGACAAGCTGGGCGCACTCACCCCTGACACAGATACCGTTGTGCAAGCTCTCGCAACACAAAGCGGAGACAAGGTGTTTGCCTCGGCTGCGCAATCCGCCAACCGCCTCGGAATTTCAACGCAGGTTCCTGCCAAAGCAAGCTACGTCACGGACGGCATATCGCGCGTGAAGAAAGTTGCGGGCCGCACGATTGCGCTCAAGCGATCACGCGCGCCGATATTGAATGATGCATCTGCGGATGCAAACGCCGTGCTGCAAACGCTCGCACATGTCGGCAAAGCCAATATCGATGCTGATCTGCTGCATCGTCTCGCGATGCAGCTTGATGATCGCGATCTAAAAGCACTTCGGAAAGCACAGCCGCTCATGCCAGCTTGGATGAGTGATGCGGTGCTCAAGATCGGCATGGTCAAGCATGGATGAATTTGCGCTGCGCCCGAACGATGATCGTCTTGCCTTCATCAATGAAGCGGCGGCGCGGCGTGATGTCACGCCGATCATCATCGAAAAGGATTTTTGGGTCTGCTGGACGTTGCGCCGCCTGATGGAAGATCCAATTCTCGGCAGCAATCTTACATTCAAAGGCGGAACATCACTCTCCAAAGCTTACGGCATCATTGAGCGGTTTTCAGAGGATATAGATCTGACCATCGGGCGCGACGCGCCGATGATCGCTGACACATTGCCGCCGATGGAAGATGCTATCAGCGGCAAAGAACGCGAACGCCGCACCAAGGCGCTCAAGGCTGCTGCGCAATCCTATGTCGAGACTATCGCGCTTCCCAATCTTCGGACAGCAATCACGAATGCGCGCGGCACCACAGATGGATGGGATATTATTCTCGATCCCGATGATCGCGACGCGCAAACGATCCTGTTCCAATATCCACGCCTCTTTCCCTATGGTGTATCAACCGGCGCAATAGCTGAGGAAGCGATTGGCGCGTCTCCTATCGGTGGCGGCTTCAAAGAAGGGTACATCAAGCCGCGCATCAAGCTCGAATTTGGCGCGCGCGGCGAATCTGAACCTGTCGAAACCAGAACGATCACACCCTATCTCGCGCAAGCGTTTCCCGACGAATTGCCGGATGCGGTCGTGCGCGTTTCAACATTATCGGCTGAACGCACTTTCTGGGAAAAGGTCACAATCCTGCACGCGCTTCACCACGGCACAAAGCTGCTGCCGGAAATGTCGCGCCACTATTACGACACGATGATGCTGGCCGCGAAAGGAATCGACGATACAGCGATGAAATCGCCTGATTTGCTCGCGCGGGTTGTGCTGAACAAGAGCCTAATGTTTGCGGACAACAAGGCATCCTACGGCACGGCGGTGATCGGTTCGTTGCGCCTCGTTCCGAACGACGACCTCCGCGCCCGTCTCGCGGTCGATTACGCCGCGATGGCAGAAATGTTTATGGTTTCGCCGCCGACATTCGATGAATTAATGACAGCCATTGCGGCACTCGAAGCGAAGCTGAACGGATAAGCGGCATATCGTCGCTGCCATGTTCCGGTCTATCTTGTCTCGATTGCAGCCCGCCGCGCGTTCTTTTTCCGCCACAGCACTGAGGACGGATCATGTCCTGCCCAAACCCGATCACCGCTCAGCTATGATGAAATCTGCGTATCCATCCGGTGAGCACCGCGGCGTCATCAGGCGTCTTTCATGAACTCTGAG
>CALMZE010000130.1 GCA_937870585.1 uncultured Sphingomonadales bacterium
AGGAAATAGGCAAGGTCGAACGGACCCTGTTCATGCTGGACTGGCTTGAAAACCCTGATTTGCGCCGGCGTTGCCAGGCCGGTCTCAACAACAGCGAACAACGACATGTCCTGACGCAGGCGATCTACACTTTCCGTCAGGGGCGCATCATCGATCGCAGCCATGAGGCCCAGCAATATAGGGCATCCGGCCTCAACCTGGTGATCGCCGCCATTGTCTATTGGAACGCGACTTACATGGACGCCGCCGTCCAGCATCTGCGAGCGGCCTCGGCCGCGGTGCCCGACGATCTCCTTGCCCATACCTCCCCGGTGGGCTGGGAACATATCGCCTTTTCCGGTGACTTTCTCTGGGATAGAGCGGCGGCATCCGCTGGCCGTAAAGCGCTCAACCTGACGCAAGATATCCGCGTCGCGTAGTTGTTCGCTGGCTGTTCTTCCTTAGCGTTGTCTGGCGTACCATCCACGCTATGCCCTCAAAGACAGCGTCAGCGAGGTTGCGCGACAGCTCGGTGTGTCGCGCCCTACCCTGCGCCGGTTTCGCGCGCGCATGACGCAGGGCGATGTGTAACCTCTATGCGTTGATCAAAGGCCATGAAGCGCCCGCTCGATTGACTCTTGCGGGTAATGAGAACATTTAGAGAACATGATTAGTTCAAGAATGTTCTCAAATGTATGGAAAGCTCCAAAAACCGCGAGATCGCCACGCTGCGCGATCGAATCGCCACGATCGAATCGAACGGCCGCCGCGCGCATGGCGTGCTTCCCTTTGGCATCGACCCGCTCGACCGCAAGGTTCCCGGTGGCGGGCTCGCACTGGGGGCGCTGCACGAGGTAGCGGGCGGCTACACTGACTGCTCCATCATGGGAGAAGGTGTGCTGTCACAAAAATGGGACATGTCCCGTCTTCCGGGACTAATCCAAAAAAAAGTTGCAATCCTCTCGCAATAAGCGTAGAGGCCCCCTTGCCGAAAAGAGTTCGTGGGTTGGTATCCCCACGCTCGCATTTTTGCGGGATCTGTATCCATCGTCCGTTCGACCGCAGGTCGCAGGGCGACCAGATATTCACCCACGGCGCCCTTTTGACCAACCAGGTCAACGGTGCGCGGGTGGACTTTTCGGGCTCCTTCTCGCCGCGCCGTGACCAGACAGATGAGCGCGCGTTTGCACCAGAAATCCCGAGCGCCTGCGCTCATCCCAAATCCGGTTGAGACCGATCAGCAGCCTATGTGGCGCCGTTCGGCTTCGCTTCCCCTTCATTCATCAGCGAGCCTCCGCTTCATCTGTAGCGGACGGCCAGGAGTTCCTATGCCCTCAACACTTTCCCGCCGCCTATTCCGGGCGACTCTGCCTCTTGCCGCGCTCTTCGCGCTGGCCGCGTGCGGAAGCGGGTCGGATGCGGACGGGGGCGACGGCGCGTGGGGTGCCGGACCACCGCCGCTCGTGGTGGCCATGACCGTCAAGGCACAGTCCATTCCCAACATCGTCGAACTGCCCGGCCGTATCGAAGCGGTGCGCACGGCGGAGGTTCGCGCACGCTCAGACGGCATTATCGAGCGCCGCCTCTATCAGGAAGGCACCGATGTGGTGGAGGGAGCGCCCCTGTTTCGCATCGATCCGCGCGACCTCAATGCCCAGGTGGATCAGGC
This sequence comes from uncultured Sphingomonadales bacterium, assembly GCA_937870585.1. Lineage (GTDB taxonomy): Bacteria > Pseudomonadota > Alphaproteobacteria > Sphingomonadales > Sphingomonadaceae > Aquisediminimonas. Next base: position 1,649 of record CALMZE010000130.1, read on the forward strand.
GCGGGCGACGCTGCGCCGCGCCGAGGCCGCGCGCACCAATGCCCAGCAGATCGTTCGCCGCTATGCCCCGCTCGTCGCAGATCGGTCGGTCAGCGCGCTGGAGTTCGACCAGGCACAAGCGACCTTGCGGCAGGAAGACGCCAATGTCGCGGACGCACGGGCGGCCCTTGCGCGGGCGCAGCTCCAGCAGAGCTACACCATCGTGCGTGCGCCGATCGCCGGGCGCGTCGGTCGCGCGCAGGTAACGGAAGGCGCATTGGTCAGCGCCTCATCGGCGACACCGCTTGCCACGGTTGAACAGCTTGCGCCGGTCTATGCCGTGTTCACGCAGTCCAGTGCCGCTGCTCTCGACCTCATCCAGGCGCAGCGTTCGGGTTCCCTCGATGTGCCGGCTCTGTCGCAGATCGAAGTACGTTTGATCCTCGCCAACGGGCAGGACTATGCCGTTGCGGGAAAGCTGGATTTCTCGGACCAGACCGTTGATTCGACGACCGGTAGCCAGACCCTGCGCGCGGTTTTCCCAAATCCTGAGCGGCTGCTGCTGCCCGGACAGTTTGTGCGCGGCAGGCTGAGCATTGGAACGGCACCCAGCGGCATCATGATCCCCGCGAAGGCGGTGCAGATGGGAGAAAGGAACGCCACGGTTTCAGTGGTCGGTCGCGACTCAACCGTAGAAGCACGCAGCGTTCAGCTCGGCGCGCAGGTTGGTGGAAACTGGATCGTCCGCTCCGGCCTCAAGCCCGGCGACCGCGTGATCGTCGAGGGCTGGCAGAAGGCGCAGCCAGGTCAAAAGGTGCAGGTGCGCGGCGACGCTGCCCCCGCTCAGACGAAGGGCGGGCGCTGAGATCATGGACAGCTATTTCGTACACAAGCCCGCCGTCGCGTGGGTCATCGCCCTGTTCATCGCGCTGTTCGGAACGATGGCGCTCATCAACCTGCCGATCGAGCAATATCCGGCGGTCGCGCCGCCGTCTCTGACACTCAGCTACACCTATAACGGTGCCGACGCCGAGACGATGGACAAGAATGTCACCGCCGTCGTCGAGCGCGAAATGAACGGCGTGCCCAATTTCCTCTATATGTCGTCGACCAGCCGCGCCAACGGCACCGGCGAGATCGTGGTCACTTTCACCTCCGGCACTGATCTCGATGTCGCGCGAACGCAGGTGCAGGATCGTCTCAACCGCGCCGAACCCCGCCTGCCTGAGGATGTGCGTCGTCTGGGCATCCAGATTGCCGACAATGCTTCGGGCTTCCTCGAAGTCATCGTCCTCAAGTCCCGTACCGGCGCGACGTCGCCGCTGGACCTGGGGGATTTCGCATCGACCAAGGTGGTCAACGAACTGCGCCGCGTGCCGGGCGTGGGCAACGTCTCGCTCTTCTCCTCGGAGAAGGCGATGCGGGTCTGGCTCGATCCGGAGAAGCTGGCCGGATACAGCCTGTCGGCGTCCGATGCGCTCGCAGCCGTTCAGGAGCAGAACAGCCAGACCGCCGGCGGCGGTCTCGCGGAACAGCCTCTCGCGCCCGGCTCGTCTTTCAATGCGCGCATTGTGACCCAGAACCGCTTCACCACTGCGGAGCAGTTCCGCGATATCATCGTGCGCGCCAATCCTGATGGATCGACGGTCCGGCTCGGCGACGTCGCGCGCGTCGAACTCGCCGCCGACAATTATAATTTCAAATCGACGCTCGACGGCAAGGAAGTCGCGGGGCTTGCCGTCCAGCTCAGTTCCGGGTCCAACGCCATCGCGACCAAGAACGCGCTTTCCGCGCGGATGACAGAGCTGGAGCGCAGCTTTCCGAAGGACATCACCTGGGCGGTGTCCTACGACACCACGCCGTTCATCCAGGCCTCGATCGACAATGTGATCCAAACGCTGGTCGAGGCGATGCTGCTGGTGTTCCTCGTCATGTTCCTGTTCCTCCAGAGCTGGCGCGCGACGGTGATCCCGGCGCTTGTGGTTCCGATCGCGCTGCTTGGCGGCTGTCTCGGTCTCTGGGCCTTCGGCTTCTCCATCAACCAGCTTTCGCTGTTCGCGATGGTCGTGGCGATCGGCATCCTTGTCGATGACGCCATCGTCGTCGTCGAGAATGTCGAACGCATCATGGCCGAAGAAGGCCTGTCTCCCGCCAGAGCCACGATCAAGGCCATGGGCCAGATTCGCGGTGCGATCATCGGCATTACCGCTGTGCTCATCGCCGTGTTCCTGCCGATGGCGTTCTTCCCCGGCTCCACCGGCGGCATCTACCGCCAGTTCTCGGTGACGCTGGCGGTGTCGATCTTCTTCTCGGCGTTGCTTGCATTGACGCTGACCCCGGCGCTCTGTGCCACTCTCCTCAAACCGCACACCCATAAGCCGGGTCATACGCCTGAGCCGCGATCCGGCTGGCGGGGATGGCCACAGCGCTTCTTCAATGGTTTCAACGATCGCTTCACCCGTTCGACTGATCGCTATGCAGGCGGGGTCGCTGCCATGCTGTCGCGGCCGCTGCGCTGGCTCGCTGTGTTCGTCGCCGTGGTCGGCGTGACCTGGCTGCTGTTCGCGCGCCTGCCGGGCGGCTTCCTTCCCGAGGAAGATCAGGGCTATTTCGTGATCAACTATGATGCCCCGCCAGCGGCGACGATGGCGCAGACCGAAGCGGCAGTGAAAGCCGTTGAAACCGAGTTCGCGAAGCTTCCCCAGTCGCAGGAGATTTTCTCCGTCATCGGTTTCAACTTCTTTGGCCAGGGTCAGACGGCAGGCCTTTCCTGGGCGATGCTCAAGCCCTTTGACGAACGCAAGGGCAAGGACCTGTCGGTCGATTCCGCCATTGGCGCCGTGTTTGGCGCGGCGGCGAATGTTCCGGGCGCGAATATCTTCGCGATCAATCCGCCGGCGATCGACTCGCTTGGCAACGCCACCGGCTTCACGATGAAGATCGAGGATCGCGGCGGCAACGACCCGGCAGGGCTTCAGGCGGCGTTGGGCGCCATCCTCGGTGCGGCGTCGCAGAATCCGAAGCTGGCGGGTGTCCGTCCTGAGGGGCAACCGCCTTCGCCGCAACTCTATGTCGACATCGACCGTGTCCAGGCGCGCGCGCTCGGCCTCTCGATCGCCGACGTCAACGCCACGCTCTCGATCGCGTTCGGATCGGCCTATGCCAACGACTTTTCCAACGAGGGCAATGTCCAGCGTGTCTATCTGCAAGCCGACGCGCCGCAGCGGATGACCGAGGATGATGTGCTCAACCTGCGGGTGCGCGGCAGCAGCGGCCAGATGGTGCCCTTTTCGGCCTTCACCAAGGTCCACTGGATGCAGGGGGCAACCCAGTTGCAGCGCTATAATGGCTATCCGTCGCTGACCATCTCCGGCCAGGCGGCGCCGGGCGAGTCCTCCGGGACCGCGCTCAAGGAGATGGAGAAGATCGCTGACCAGATCCTCAAGGGCAGTCAGTCCTATGAATGGACCGGAACAGCCTTCGAGGAGAAGCAGGCGGGCGGCCAGATCGGCCTGCTGCTTGGGCTGTCGCTGATCGTCGTCTTCCTCCTGCTGGTCGGGCTTTACAACAGTTGGGCGATCCCGCTTTCGGTCCTGCTGGTGGTGCCGTTCGGTGTTCTCGGCGCGGTGCTGTTCACCATGTTGCGCGGCCTCTCGGCAGACGTCTATTTCAACATCGGCCTTATCACGATCATCGGCCTGGCCGCCAAGAATGCGATCCTCGTGGTCGAATTCGCGATCGAGGACGAGGTTGGCGACCGCACGCCGCTCCAAGCGACGCTGGAGGCCGCGCGGCAACGTCTGCGTCCGATCCTGATGACCAGTCTGGCGTTCATTCTCGGCATGGTGCCGCTGGTGATCGCCGGTGGGGCCGGGTCGGCCAGCCGTCATGCCGTCGGCACCGGTGTGATGGGCGGCATGATCGCGGCGACCGCTTTCGGCATATTCTTCACGCCGCTCTTCTACTTCGCGGCGCGCAAATGGCTGTCGCGCGCGTCTGTTCATCACGCCAGCGATGCGGAGGAACCGAAACCCTTGCCGCCAACCGCCACACCTGATGAGGGAGGAACGGCTCATGCATAAGCTTCTTTGTCTCGGCCTGACGACCGCCCTTGCCGGGTGCAGTCTCGCGCCTGCCTACCGTCAGCCGGTCGCTCCCATCTCCGCGTCTTTCCCCGCCACGCAGCCAGCCAGCCAGGTGTCTGCGGATATCGGATGGCGCGAATATTTCGCCGATCCACGGTTACAGGCCTATATCGCCGCCGCGCTCGCGAATAACCGTGATCTTGCCCAGTCGGTCGCAAGGGTTGCGCAGGCGCGGGCGCAATACCGGATACAGGATGCAGAGCGTTTGCCGCAGTTGAACGTGCAGGCCGGCGCATCGCGGACTCACCAGCCGTTGAATGCCTTGGGCATGGGCAGCGCGTTGCCAGGCGGCGGCCAGCCGGACAGTCCGACCACGATCAGCTTCAATCAATATTCGCTTGGCGTCCAGGTGCCGAGTTTCGAACTCGATTTCTGGGGTCGGGTGCGCAACCTTTCAGAAGCCCAACGTCACGAGTATCTGGCGACGGTAGAAGGCGAGCGTGCCTTCCGCTTGTCTCTGATCGGTCAGGTTGCCGCGACCTACCTGCAAATTCGGGCAGGCGAGGAACAGATCGTTCTTGCCGGACGCGCGGTCGTCAGCCGGCAGGAGGGGCTGGATATCGCGCGGCGGCGCATGGATGCCGGTGTCACGTCCACGGTCGACTATGACCAGGCCAGGCTGCTTGTCACGCAAGTGGAAACCGAACTGGCGGAGTTGCGCCGCACCACCGCTCAGAACGAAAATCTGCTGACGGTGCTGATCGGCGGGCCAGTTACCGAGGCGCTCCCTGCGTCCCGTCCGCTTGGCGAACAGGGCAACCTCACGGCGATCGAGCCGGGCCTGCCGTCGTCCCTGCTCGCCAACCGGCCCGATATTCTTCAGGCCGAACAGCAGTTGCGCGCTGCAAACGCCAATATCGGCGCGGCGCGTGCGGCCTTCCTGCCGTCGATCTCGCTGACGGGGCTGGCAGGGTTTATATCGCCCGCTCTCGATGATCTGACCAACAGCGGTTCCCGGCAATATCAGGTAAGTGGCGCGGCGTTGCTGCCGATCTTCGACTGGGGCCGGCGTAACGCCCAACTCCGCCTCAGCCGGGCGCGGGCCGACGAACTCGTCGCCGCTTATCAGCGCGCGGCACAGGGCGCGTTCCGGGAGGTCGCCGATGCGCTGGTTGGCAGGCAGCTTTATGCCGAGCAGATCGCCGCACAGGCCAGCGCGGTCGAGGCGCAGCGACGCCTCGCGCAGACCGCCCGAAAGCGCTATGACAACGGCATCTCGATCTATCTCGAAGTCCTCGATGCCGAGCGCAGCCTGTTCGCGGCCGAACAGCAATTGCTGGCCTTACGCAGCGCTGAATTGCAGAATGGGGTATCGCTCTATGTCGCGCTTGGCGGCGGTCTGCGGGAACGCTCGCCGATAACGGCGGGCGGTGAGCCGGCAGCAAGCGAAGGTGTGTTTCCATGACCGTTTCCGCAAAGGCTGCTGAGGATATACTGTGCGTCGAAGGGGAATGTCTGTCGGCGGACGCGGTGGACGGTCTGTGTGCGCCGCGTCGTCCGGTCCGGCTCGTCGATTGGGATCTCGATGGGTTGGACCTGCCACGGCGGGGTCTGAAGGGGTGGACGCTCGCGCGACGGCGCATGCGAAACGGGCGTTTCGACGGAGCCATGCTTGAACGGACGGTCTGGAAGTCCTGCCGCGCACCGATAGCCTCTTTCGTTGGTGTTGATCTGTCGGATGCACAATTTCTATCGAGCGATTTCAACAATAGCATTTTCCGACGCGCAAAACTGACGTCGCTGACAGTGCTGTCTTGCAAGCTGACCGGCGCCGATTTGTCGGAAGCAGCAACGATGGGGCTGGGGCTTTCGGAGACCCTGCTAATCGACGCCAAGCTTCCTGGCGTCAGCTTTCGTAAGCAGAGGCTCGTCAAACTGGATCTGAGCCGGGCTGACCTGCGTGGTTGCGACTTCCGGATGGGCCCGCCGAGTCAGCTCGGTGAAACTTCCACGTGGAAGTCGCCAATGTGCCACGGCGTCATTGCTGCCTTTTTGCTCGCCCGATCCCCATCGTGGAAGTCGCTGCGGA
>CALMZE010000131.1 GCA_937870585.1 uncultured Sphingomonadales bacterium
TAACAGCTCCATCTACTCAAGAGTTGGAGCCTCCGACAATCCCGGGGCGGTTCAATATGCCTGACGGACGAGCCTGAAGAGCAGCTCGGGCGTAAATCGTGAGTCAGAAAGATCAGGGCAAAAGCGCGCACCCCGCCGATCGCTGAATGTCGCGAATAGTGCCTCGCTCAGATTGTAACGCGACACTGGATCCAGCTTGCCGATTTGCCCTTCCATCAGCTCTAGGCCCCGATCCGGCGCAATGCTGAGCAATGCCATCAGCCAAAGCAAAGCATTCGGGCAATCCAAACCGCGCTCAAGCATCTTGGTCGCAAGTGCAGCAAGTGCAGCCTTCTCGCGCGCGCTATGCAGAACATAGTCGATGGCCCGCTCGACATGATCATTCAAGCGGGTCTGCTGCTGTTCATCCTCACAATCCGGTCGAGGGCGATTGAGCCACGACCACACTCTAGGCTCAAAGAAGTCGGCAACCTGTCTGTCAGCGCGGGCAAAATCCGCAATTAGCCCCGGAAATGCAAAGCTTACCGCATCGTCCAACTGAGCGGAAAGCTCGCAACCAAGCGTTGCGTCGACAATTTCGGGTTGGGCAACGACAAGATCTTTGACCCAAGGCGGGACGCCGTCCATTTCTACAGGCGCGAGCCGAGCGGCCCGTTCAGCCTCGTTTGCCATTAGCCCTTCTGCCCATCCTGATGTCTCGGCTTCTGCATAAACGCCTGCCAGTGCATGAACCCAGTGTGTCCATATGCTGTTCCGCTCGTCATCAGCTCGCTCACTTCGCAAAGGCACACTGATCGTCCGCCAATATGCATAAAAGGCGGTTGAAGCACGTGCGACAATGTCGGGCGTGAAATGCTCTTCAAGCGTCGCACGATTCCAATGGGCTCGCCAGCCTTGTGCTTCAGGTGACTGCTCCAGCACCTTGGAGAAATCCCAAACGATCTGAGCCGTGTCAGTCCTCGCAAAATAGGCATCGGGGTCCCGCAATACCTCGTCCCGCCATGAGACCCAGGATTCGATGTCCGCTTGCTTTTTGGCCTTGGCCTCCTCTGCTTGCTTTTTCCATTTTGCTTCGCGCGCCTCAAACTCCGCATCGCGCTTGGGAACCTGTAAACGGGATTCGAGTTTTTCGGTCCAACCTGGTTCGGTCACAGCAAGGTCACGCAATGCCGAAATCCTCTCCTCAGCGCGCACGCCGTCGCGTTGGAGGAAAGACATGGCATCCCAGAACGCTGAAGCACGGGTCCGCAGATCGATCTCTGGGTCGCTGCCAATTTCGAACAGCCAGTCAAAATCGCCATAGTCCAGCGGCGCGACCAAAGTGCCATAAGCCAAATCTACCGCGAACTCGTCCGCTTTGCTGTTAGGAACATATGCCGCGCAGAATCGACCTTCCGCGATATACACGGCCCTTTGCCAGCTTCGCGGCGCACGATGAAAGTGCTCTGCCAATCGCTTAATCGGCTTTTCGTCACCATATTCGGATTGGCGAAAGCGTGTTGCGAGCACGGCCGCGTCGATGAGATCATCTGGCGGGACACGGTCTGAAACCAGTTCCTGCATACACAGCACCGCCAGTGCTGAGGAATAATGACTGAACCGGCTGCCAAAGCGCGGCCATTGTTCAACGGTCTCAATTCCCGAGCGAATCAATTGCGCAAGGGCCAAACGAAACCGCGACGCCTGTTCCATATTGAGCTGCATAGAAGGAATCAGTCGTGGTAACGTCCACTCAACTCCGCCAATCCTGTTCTCATCGGACTCGATTTGACCGAGCAGTCCGACGAACTTTCCTTCCCTCATATGTTTCGGAAACAGGACGCCAACAACGCCTTCTTTGACGGTAGATGGCCAATGGGGGTCCGAAATGAGAGAAGTGGTCAGAGGATCAAGGTCACCTGCCGCGCTCATCTCGGCCAGTGCCGTGACAGCTGTCACCCGGTCAGCGTGAGAGGCTGCGACATCATTTGCGACCGCGCTGGCAATGTCGAGACAGTCGGCCATGCGCCCAGCCTGAATGAGGTCGATCAGCAATTCGCACACCTCAGGGCTGGTGGCTCCGGTCTCCCACAGCCGACGAACTGTTGGCGACAAATCGGGCGAAGCAAAACGAAGAACCTGGGGATAGGGTATCCGCACACCGCGCCAGTCATCTTTGCCATATCGGGCCACATATTCGGAGAGGATTTGGCTGCGTGTGCTGATCGCAAAACTCTCTGGATCGCCGTCATCCATAAGTGCCTCGGGCTCACGCCGCAGCACTTCATCGCGCACGTTTTCATTCCATATGGCAAGCCAGGCAGCAACCGCGCGCATCGATGGAAAAAGGAGAGTCTGACCGTAGCACTCGCCAAAAAACAGCCGGAATAGAGCTCGTCTGGGCATATGCCCTTTGCTGTTCAAACGATGAAGCCGTCGTGCGGCCAGGAACTCCGAAGCCGACCTGTGCTGAAAGCGCACCCGCCCATAGCTGGCTGGCCCGAACAAGGGGCGTTGCAGAAGCTCGGCGCGCTCACTCGGAGACCAGTCTTCCAAGATGACAGTCGGATCAATGGCCGCTTCCGTTTCGATGGTATCGAGCGAGAGGTCCGAGAAGCGGATGGTGCGTTTGCGCGTAAGCACCTGCGCCAGCGCCAATCGCTCCGCACCCTCAAGTGCCTTGGCCTCGGACAGGCGCATGTGGCGCGTGCGGTTTCCGGTCTCCCGCAATTTTCTTCGTATGTCTTCGGTTACCTGCTCGGATCGCGTGCCAAGCCTGCCATGCTCCGTCCAATAAGAGCATATCTCGATCAATTCCTGCGGTCGCCGTGCAAAATCCCATGCGCGCTTCCGATCAATTTCTGTGATCAACGCCGGAACATTAGTGACGCCACGCAAGGCAGCCAGTGCCTCGACCTGGGGTCGATCGAGTGACGTCAGACCAACGAGACGCACGCCATCATAAAGGCCGTCATCATCCGGCTTCTTTTTCGCTTCGTGATGCTCTCTTCGGGTATGACCGCTGATCAGCCGCCTGAAAGGCTCATTGGGGTCATCCATAATCTTGGGGGCGGGAGGCGGCGGAACATAAGGGAGTTCGTGCGAAAAGGCCTCGATATCCAATCCTATCGGCCGACTGGTTACGACAATTCGCGCCCGATGAAGATTCCCATCAATGGCAAGTGCGAGTGTGCGCAGCGCCTGCCGAAAATTCCCATGTGAGAGCAGGAGTTCATCAGCTGAATCAAGGAAGAAGTAGGCTACAGAATGCCCATCTAACATCCACTGACGAAACCTCTCAAACTGGGCTCGATCGAGGAGGAGCTGCAATTCCGTCGCGGCCACGCCCTCCAGCGTCAGGAAGAAGGCTGCTTTGCCTTCCACAAACAACCGATTGGCTTGTGTCCTGCACTCGTGTGTCTTTCCCGCGCCAGCTGCCGAGATGATCAAAACGCGCGGTGCCTCGAGCAATTCATCCCAACCAATCTGACCACCGAGCCCCATGGACTCAAATACATCAAGCTGATCAGGGTCTGCGATTTGCTCAGGCGTCAGATTGCGAAATTTGCGACTCAGCGCTGATTTATCCGTTAGTTGTTGTGCGTGTGACATTGCCCAATAGTTCCGTGATCCCGAGAGGTGACGCAAGGATTAAGTCGTGCTGTCTCTTTGGATTTGGGCGAGATGGAGACTACTGCGATCTCTGGAGCACAAACACCTCGCCGACATAGCCATTGGTAAAGGCTGAGGCTGACGCCTTCCAAACTTCCCTTACGTTCATCGATTAATGGGTGGCCTGATTGACTTATCTCGGCCACGATATGCCGAATACAGGGTTGTTAGAGTATTTCGCCCGCCGTCGATGTCGAAGTGTGCTAGCCCGCGCCTCATGTCAACGAAGTCCACAGCACAGCATGTCGGCGTCTTTCTGGACGAATGGCAGGCTACGACGGTGATGGTGCAGGAACGCGTCGGCCGCGGCGACAGCGAGTTCCTAAAGGAAATCGCGTTGCTGGAAGGCATGGATCGCGCCAATTGTGTAAGCAAGCTCGGCAATTCGCACCTTGATGCCGCCGCGGAAAAGCTCCTGTTACGCGAGGGCTTGGCCGCCAAGCTCTCGCGGCAGACCGCGCGCAAGGCGCTAATCCGCGGCCTCTCCGAGCACCTGCCCAAAGCACTCAAGACCCGTCGGCTATCCGAGCACGCCATTGTCGAGAAAGCACGCGACTTCCTCGCGGCGCATCCGCGCGACGATGGTCTCTATCTGTTTCCAGTCGTGTTCGCCCACCGCGCGAAGGAAACCGATTTCCGGGTTGGCGCCGCGCGAATCGTGGCACGGCCGATCCTTGAAGCAGAACTTGCGGATGCCTGGGTTCGGCATGACGCGCGCAACGACAAGTGGGCGCAGCGTCTCGGCGACGACTGGAAAACGCACGCGCAATCCTTCGATCACTTCATCACCGTGGAGGTTGTAGGGCACGAGGAGCGCATGGCTTGGCCGGTGGCACGTGACGCAGCGGAATGCCTCCTCAATCTGATCCGGATGTACTTTGGGTACGACGCGATGGACGATGTCCGGATCGGCGATGGGTACCTTTGGCAAGAGACCCGCTCTGCTATGAGGCTCACTTCGGACGGGCACATCTGCCTGTCGACGTCCTTAGGAGGCGGACGCTCGCACTTAGAAGATGGCTGGACCGAACCCTTCGATCGCCATCTCGGTCATTTCTCGCGTCTGCTCAGCGACCTTGTCACTTGGCACACGGTGCAGGACGGCAAGCCTGACGCGCTGTTCGAGAGGCTCACCTACTTCAATCGACTCATTTCGGAAGCCTATGCCGAACCGCATCACCCAATTCGATTGGTGCGGCTGGTGGCAGCCCTCGAAGCGCTCACCCTTGTTGGAGACAAGGACAAGGCGCACAATCTCGCGCATCGTTGCGGATGCACGGGGGGCAGTGGCGACCCTGCGGCGTATTGCCGGATCTACGACGCTGTGCGCGAAGCCTATCGCTGGCGCAACGCGGTAGTCCATGGCGACGCGCCGCGGGATGGCGAAATCATGCGCGCATTCCGCAAGCTCGAGCGTGATATCCTCGACATCTATCTTGGTCTGCTCTCGCTGCATGCCGGCATCGCCAACGCAGCTCGACCACGGTCGATTGAGGCGCTGCGGCGGGAATTCGGCGCCCGCGTCGATATGTTCTTCTGGTCGCCGAGCTTAGCGACCTGAGGCGCCGCATTCGTAAAGGTCAAAACGATTTGTGGAAAAGGCGGAAACCGCACGATTCAAAAGGCTTGGCTCGAACCGCTATCAAGACAGTCGCACCCATTCATCGCACTTGAAATCGGCACTTTGGGATACCGGTCTTGGCGCGTCAGCCCACTTCCACCCCATGAGCTTCAAAGGTCAAACCCAATCGCCTGCGGACCGCGTCAAAAATGGCGGCAAGATTGTCCATGCTGGGATTGCCCTTTTCGGACAGCATCCTGTGCAAGCTCTTGCTCGGGCGCTTGGTCTCGGCGGCGAGGTCTTCGAAGCCGACCGAGGCGTTGACCAGATCGCGCAGGATCAGGCGCGCAACATGGGGCTCGCCGTTGAGAAAGGCGGTTGCCGCTTCGTCGAGCATGGCCTTGGCGAACGCCGGGTCGCGCGCCGCGCGGTCCTTCACCGTTTCCTTGAAATCGCGGGTCAGCGCCACTTTGCCTAATCCCTTGCCTTCTTCGCCTTGGCCTTGCGGCCCTTGTATTCATCAAGCAGCGCACTTGCCCGCCTGATATCGGACTGCTGCCGCTTCTTCGTCCCCCCGACAAACAGGATGACGAGTTGATCGCCGTCCTGGGTCAGATAGAGCCGGTATCCCGGACCCCAATCGATCCGGTATTCACCCAGCCCGCCGCCGATCCATTTGACGTTCGACAGGTTGCCGAGTTCCATGCGCACGATGGCGATAGCCACCTTGGCCGCAGCCTGGACATCGAGATCATCGAACCATGCCCGAAACGGGCAGGTGCCATCCTCGCGGACATACTCCTCAATAATCACATTACGCCGCCATCGGTAACATATTCGTTACTATAAGTCAATGCGTTAGAAGCCGGAAATGCCTCATCATCCAGCATTTCCCCGAGACGCTTGCCCCAAGCCTCGAGCGCCGCCCGTTTCTCGGGCTCATATTTGTAGCGGTTGTAGATTCCTGCAATGCCCGCCCGAGTACCGCTGATATGGTTGAGGACAGCCTCCGTCACCTCAATCGGGATGCCAAGCGCTTGCAGGTTGGTTGCACCAGTCCGCCGCAGGTCGTGCAGACGCCAGTCATCGATCTTGACGCTACGGGGATCACAGCCCCTCTCCTTTTGACGGCGCTGCATGATCTTCAGCATGCGCTCGTCGAGCAGGCGCTTCGCTTTTGAGTATCCCGAAACGGGCGTGGTGCCGGTCGTGCTGAAGACAAAGCCCCGCTCCAGGGGATGAAGAGCCTTGAGTTCGGCCACTGCCATGTCAGTCAGTGGGATGATATGCGCTTCATCATTCTTGGCGCGCTCCGCAGGCAAGGTCCACGTTCTGGCCTCAAGGTCGATCTCTGACCAGTCCATCTCGGCAACTTCCTGACGTCGCTGCATGGTCAGGAGCAGCAGACGCACAAATGGCCCCCAAGGCCAACTTGTCTGCCCGGTGGCTTGCCACAGGCAGATCAGTTCCTCCTGTCCCAACACGCGGCGGCGCGACGGACAGGCTTTGGGTGCCTTCATCCCTGCGAGCGGCGAGATTTCGATGTCCTCGCGATCGACGGCCCAGTTGAACAGCTTGCGCAGAAGCGAGTGGATGCACTTACGGCTGCCGGGGCGGTCGGCATAATCGTCCATCAACTTGACCATGTCCGCACGCTTGAGCGCCGTTAGCGGCTTCTTGCCCCATCGCGGCTTGAGCACATTTTCGAGGATCCGCAATTGTTCGGGCCACGTGTCGGGCCAGTTCGACTGCAAATAGAGTTCGACAAACTGGTCGCAATAGGAGGAGAAATTGAGCACTTTCTCGCGGCGCTTTGCATCCCGCGCCTCTTCCACTGGATCGACACCTTGCTTCACGAGCATGAGCAGGCGCTCGGCTTCCCGGCGCGCTGTCAGCGTCGTCCACGGGCTTCCATGAATCCCGATTGTGGTGCGGCGAGCCGGACCGCCGTTCGTTCTGTATTGCAGAACATAGGATTTGACGCCCTTCGGCGTGACTCTCAGGCCGAACCCTTTGAGGCTGTTATCCCATGTGTAGACATCACGGTCAGAAGATGGTCTTGCTGCCTCGATGGTCCGAATTGTGATCGACTGATTGGCCATGTTTCCAAGTCCCACGTAATCGCCACGCAATCATTTGCGGGAAAACCGTGGCGTAGGTTAAGGTAATCCACGGCGGATTTATTCCAACCGTTTCAAGGCCTTAATCGTAGGTTTGGCTACAGTTGCGCAGCATTGGAAAGGCTGCTAAATGCAATTTGTAATCAGGGGGCCGCGGGTTCGAATCCTGCAGCCGGCACCATATTTCGCGAGGGCTGAGCGAAAATTTCCATTTCTTCTGCGGATCGTCTTGCGAGCCTTGTCGCCAAGCGCATCGCCCTGCTCGCTTGCGTGGATAAAGATCTGGACCAATGCCCAAGACAGACACGCGCAGGAGAGGGTGATCGAACTGAAAGCGCCCGAGCCAGCCTTGCCAAGCCTCCTAATCTTCTGGAATTCTGAGTTGTTCAGCTGGCTGCTAAATCTTGACCATAACCTTTACCTGATCAGCCTGCATCTGGATGCTGAACGCTTCGCTGATCTGTTCGATCATGCAGCTCTCGGTGATCAAGCAACGCCGATCGATTGCACCGCGCTGCATCAAATCGAGCGCTTCCACCAATTCCTCTGCCGCATAGCCGTTTGAGCCCATGATAACCGGCTCCTTTTGGATGATCGGCCCCAAGTCGATGGTCATGGCCCCTTCAAAGCCGCCGAAGCAGATGATGCGACCTCCCCTGGAGCTGACCAGCTTCAAGGCAGTTTCCAGTGGCGGCGGGCCTTTCATGTGCGCGATGTAACCGGCGCAATCGAACACAGCGTCGATCCGGGCTGAACGTCCGCGATATCCATCCTCGATGCCCGTTATGGCGGAAACCTGATCGAACACATCGCCGTCCATGGCAGAAACGGCGTGCGTGGCGCCTATCTCCAACGCCTTGTCCAATCGTGCCTTGTGAACGTCCACAGCGATGATCGCGGCGACATCAATGCCACGCGCGCGGATGGCCTGAATGACGCCCAGCCCGATGATGCCCACGCCGAACACGACGACAGCCTCACCAGCGGAGAGCTCTGCCTTGCGGACCATTTGCAGGCCGTCTGCCATGGGTTCTGTGGTGGCGGCTTCGGCATCGCTCACGCCATCGGGAATGCGGACGAGCTGAAAGGGGTTTACGGGCACGGCTACCAGTTCCGCCATGCCTCCCCCCATTCCGGTTACGCCGACGACACGTTCGCCCACCGACCAGCCGGACACACCTTCGCCCAGTGCCGCAATTGTACCTGCAAACTCATGACCGGGAACCGAGTAGCCATCGGGGGTGTGCCGCACGAGATGGTCACGGTAGGAATCGTTTCTGAACATGTGCAGATCTGACCCGCAAATGCCGCAGGCGGACACGCGAACCAGTACTTCACCTTCAGCTGCAACGGGGTCGGTCGCGTCGTTGCGGAAGGCAATTTTGCTAGGCTGAATATAGTCGGCACATTTCATATTGAACTCCCGGACCGAAAGGTGGCCCGCATTTCAGGGCGCGCGAAAAAGGCCGCGCCCAGCGCCGCGAGCAGGAATGCGCCGATTTGCAGCGAAATCGGCAAATGATATCCCCCCGTCCGCACATAGAGCATCCCTGCGATCCAGGGCAGGCCGAACAGGAAGGGCAGGGTCAGCAAGCTCATAAGGCCATAAGCCCGCGCGAAATTCTGTTGGCCGTAGAGCCGTCCAAGAAGCGCCCCGATCGTCGCTTGAAGCCCACCGCCGCACAGGCCCACCACAATGGCATCGATGACAAGCAGGCCATAAGAGACCGGGCTCAGCAGGATCACCCAGCTGAGTGCCTGAAGAACGGCGTTCAGTGCCAAGGCACGGGCACCACCCATCCGGTCTGACAAGGCACCGAATAGCAGCGATCCAACTATGCCAGTCAGGCCCGAGATTGACATGAGCAGGTTCGCTTGACCGAAACTATGGCCCTGCCCGGTCACCAAGGGGATCAGGTGAGACACTTTGAGCAGCCCACCTCCAGAAATCGTCCCGATCACGAACACCAGCCCAGCAAAGCCCCACCCCAGCAGAGATGTAGCACGCGGTCCGGCACCAGTCGCATTTTCGGAAGTTTCCGGAGCGGCTTCCTGTACCATCAGCAGCAAAGGCAGCATGGCGACATGCGTGACGGCCAGCATCGCAAACACACCATCCAGCCCCCCATGCTTCAGCATGACTTCGCAAATCAACGGTGTTGCCGTCACCAGAATCGGCGCATTGACCCAGCCGAGAGCCCGTCCGCGCGTTTCGGGCGGGCACCAGCCCGAAACCAGCGCGTTGGCTGCGAGCACACCCGCTAGCCCAGCGCCAGGCCCCAGGAGCAGCAGGTAAATCGCCCAGAGTTGCCAGAGCGATGTCGCGAAGATCAGCAAGAGGAATCCAAGCGCGGACAGCACGGATCCTGCCATCATCAATGGCTTGAGGGGTTGCCGACCAATGCGTGTCCCAAGCCATGCTGCAACAAGACTGATCGTGACCACAGCCAGCGACATGGTGAGCGTGGACTGTCCGCGATCAGCTTGGAACCGATCTTCAATGGCAAACAGGATCGTGCCAAATGATCCAAAGAGCAGGCCCGTTGCAACGTTCTGCGCAAGACCCGCGATCATGACAATGCGAGTCAGGCCCATGCCTTCTGCCCTGATTGGGATGCCATTTGCCATCTCATGATGTCCTTCTGGCGGAAGGGGGCCGCATCTGCGCCCGCCGTCCGCCAAAATGCTGGATCATCAGAACTGGAAGCCCAAGTCCAGACCAAAGGTGCGCGGAACCTGGAATGTGCCGATGACATTGGTGGTCAGATTGCGGGCAAATTCCAGCTCATGATTGTTCGTCAAATTCTGTACCCATGCAGACACCTTCACCTTCGTTCCACCAAGCGGCAGATCGACCAGAGATACTCGCGCATTGATGTCAAAGCGGGAGGGCAAGGTGGTCAGATTGGCCGTTGCCGCATTCCGGATCGGGTCGGAGAGACGCTTGTCCTTCAGAAATCCATCGACGCGAAACTGGACGTAACTGTCGTTCGAGAAATGGTTGGAATCGAACTGCGCGCCCACACTCACCGTGTTCTTTGGGGCGAGAGAGTTGACCGGCCCATTGACAGGATCATCCGACAAACGCTGCTTGAGATAGCCATAGCTGGCATTGAACGAGAAATTGTCAGACGGCTTGGCGGTCAACTCGATTTCAAAGCCATTTTCCTTGCCCTTGGGAGACGAGAAAAGGAACGTCCCGCTGGCCGCAGAAAAGCCGATGGTCTGGACATTGCTGCGACGGCTCATGAAATAGGCCGCGTTGATGCGCAGCGCATTGTCCAGAAGGTCCGCCTTCACGCCCGCTTCATAGCTTTTGACAGTTTCCGGCTTGAACACGGTGCCGCCCAGCACACCGCCAGACAGATAGCCTGTCGCAAAGCGCAGATAGGCACGGACATCCTTGTTGGCGATATAGGTCGCGGTTGCATCGAAATCCCAATGGTCCGAACTGGCCTTGTAAGTGCCGCCCGGAAGGAAAGTCGGCACCAGACCTGCGGCCCGGATCGTTTCTTGGCGGTTGTCCTTGGAGTAGCGCACGCCGCCCGCCAGCTCGAACGCGTCGGCTTTGTAGCCCAGATGCGCATAGCCTGCGACCGAACGGTTGCGGACAGACGCATCAGAGCCGGCCAGATAGTCGCTCGGCACGCCAAAAATGTTGATGGTGTTGCCGCTCGTCGCCGTTGTTACCGGCACGATTGTCACACCGGTCGGGAAGAGCGCGCCAATGAACACCGGATTGTTGTCGCGGCCTGTTTCCTTGAAATAGAAGCCGCCCAGCACCCAGTCGAGACCACCGGCATTGCCGAGCAGCTGCACTTCCTGCGTGAACTGCTTCTGGTGGCGATCCTGCACGGACGAGATGTTGGTGAAGGGCAGCGCAGGGCCGCCGATGCTGAACAGATAGGCGCCACCGTCAATATCATTGCCGCCCACGAACTCATCGAGCTTGCGATAGCCCGAGATGCTCTTGAGCGTTATAGCTTCGTTCACATCAAAGGCCAGCGTCAGGCTGTGCCCCTGAATCTTGAGGTGCGAAGGCGAGGTGAAATCGAGCGCCAACGCCTTCTGCCGCACGGTCGTGGCCGGAACAAAGGTGCCGGGCGCACCGGTATAGAAGGGCGGATTGCCGACGCCTGCGGCAAAACCGGGATCATAGCCCAGAAGCTGCTGCCCCAGCTGCGTGCTCACCTTGTCGGTATAGTCAAACTTGTAGTCCGCCTTGAAGGCATCCAGATCCAGCCGGACGGCCACCGCAAAGGCATCCGTATTCTCGGCACCAAATGTCTTGGCGGATTTGATCGTGCCGAATGGCGCCGCAAAGGTGAAGGTGCGGCCCGGCGTCAGGTTCTTCACATAACCCCTATTCTGGTCATGCAGATATGACACGCGCGCCGAAAAGGGGCCAAATGCAGGCAGGTTTACCGTGACCTGCCCCTTGTAACGATCATAATTGCCAACGGTGCCTGACGCCTTGACGCCCAATTCTCCTGAGGGAGCCGCCGTCACAAAGTTGATGGCCCCGCCTGTCGAGTTGCGGCCAAACAATGTGCCCTGCGGACCACGCAGCACTTCTACGCGCTCGATATCCGCCAGATCGAATGCCGTGCCCGCCGGGCGACCGAGGTAAATGCCATCGATATAGAGGCCGATGCCTGCGTCCGCCTCGAACTTGAGTGTGCCAGTGGAGACGCCGCGCAAATAATATTGCGGGGCACTCGCCGAACCGAACTGACGCTGCACATCAAGGTTGGGAACCGTCTTGCCGATATCGCCGAACCCGTTGATGTCGAGCGCTTCAAGCTGCGCGGAATCATACCCCGTTACGGCAACCGGCACATCCTGCAAACTTTCTTCAGTGCGGCGCGCGGTCACCAGGATTTCGCCCAGGCCTGAGGCCTCTTCACCCTGCGCGGCCTGAGCCATCGCGGCGGTCCCGTGCGCTGAAACCAGAGCAGAGCAGGCCAGCAAAACCAAACGAACTTTCATGTTTCATCTCCCCTACCGAGCGGCAGCCGATATCCTTCGAACGCCTCACCGCGTCGCCTATAATCCTATATGCACGAACATTCAAGAGTTTTTCTACGAACATCGTCACTATGGTGATTTGAATTGACGTTTTGCGTAGTGCGCTGCATGAGACGCAGAACGATGCAGACATGGCACGTCCGCAAAATGAAACTCTCGGGAGAAGGATGGATCCCGCCCATGGCAGTTCATGATTATGCTTATCCGCAACCCTGGGCGGTCTCGCCGACTCTGGAGCCTGCGCTGAACCAACTGGGTCTATTGCCGAATGCCGATCAGCTGCGCGACGAAGGCTATACGATCGTTCATGATGCCTATGATCCCGCGCTGTGCGCGGCGATCCGCGCTGATGTGCTGGCCGCAGCGCGTGCCGAGAAGGGGCATTATTTTGACATCAAGCCCGGCGAGGGCATCTCTGCTTATCATCTGCTCGGCAAGAGTGATCACTTCGCCCAGGCCTTGCTCAATCCCAAATTGCTGGCGCTCGCCGAATATCTGTGCGGCGGTGATTTTCTGTTGAGCCAGTTGGCAGCATCGGTTCGCTTTGAAGGCGCTACCGCGATGGGGCTCCACATCGATTCACAATGGATTCCGCCAACGCCCTATAATCCCATGTTCACCGCGTGCCTGGCGCTGGATGATCTCAGCGAAGAAGCCGGCACCACGCTCGTCATTCCCGAATCGCACACGCTGATGTGCAATCCGGGTCCGGAGGAAGATCAGGCGCGCGCCCAAGCCGTGCCGATGGCCTGCAAGGTGGGCGGCTTCGCGATCTGGACCGGCTATGCTTGGCACGCCAACTATCCGCGTACGCTGCCCGGTGAACGCGTGATGCTGCACATGACCTTCTGTCGCCTCGCCTACCGCCCGGTCGAGGATTATTCGCACCTGGGTGATGATTTCCTCGCCAAATGGCCGCCGGTGATGGCCACAATGCTCGGTCGTGATGCGTGGATGGGGCTCGCCGGTCGCAACGGCGGCGCGTGCGACATGCGCCACTATAGCCGGATGTGGGATGCGGCGCGGCGATGACGGGAGTGGGAATGATGGACTATCGCGGCAAGATCGCGCTCGTCACTGGCGGCGGAAGTGGCATTGGAGCCGCAACCGCCCGCTTGTTTGCTGAGGCAGGTGCAAGCGTGATCATCGCGGACCGCAACGGAGCGGCCGCAAAGGCATTGGCGGACATGTTGCCGCGCGCCACTGCCATTGAAGTTGATGTGAAGGATGCGCAGGCCTGTATCGACATGATCGCGCATATCCGCGCGCGCCATGGACGGCTCGATTGTGCATTCAACAATGCCGGCATCACCGAAGTGACGGCTCTCCAAGGTGCGCCGATGCCTGAAACGCATGATCTGCCGCTTGATGTGTGGCGGCAGGTGCTGGGCGTCGATCTGGATGGCGTGTTCCACTGCCTGCGCGCCGAACTGCCGCTGATGCTGGAGAGCGGCGGCGGGGCCATCGTCAACACCACCTCGCTTCAGGCGCATATCAGCTATCCCCGGACAGCGGCCTATACCGCAGCCAAACACGGCGTGCTGGGCCTCACCAAGACCATCGCCAAGGAATATGGCGGGCGGAACATTCGCTGCAACGCCGTTTCCCCCGGCGTGGTTGATACACCGCTGACCGCAGGCGTAATCCACTCCGATGAATATCGCGACATGCTCCTCGCCCCGATCCCGCTCGGACGCTTTGCGCAGCCGGAAGATGTCGCAAAGGCGGTGCTGTGGCTGTGCTCGGAAGGGGCAGGCTATATCAACGGCGCAGTCATCGCAGCAGATGGGGGGTATCTGGCGTGATTTATGCACACAGTTGGCGTGTGCAGCACCCCCCCCCGATCAATGCTATCTCGCTTGTCGATTATGGCCTGAACTATTGTAAGCCCTCGTAGCGCTTGATCCGCCTGCCTGCTCTGCCCATAGGGAATGGACAGCGGGGCGCCTGAACCCGCCCGCAGACAAGAGGAGACGATATCCGTGGCCATGCTGGACGGCATCCGCATCATCGATATGACCACCGTGATTTTTGGCCCCTATGCCACGCAGATGCTGGCTGATCTGGGCGCGGACGTGATCAAGGTTGAAGCGCCCGAAGGCGATGTCTCGCGCTTACTGGGCATGGCCCGCACCACGCCAGACATGGGCTCCACCCATATGACCGTCAATCGTGGCAAACGTTCCATCGTGCTTGATCTGAAGAAGGCTGAGGATGCAGAGGTGATGCGCCGCCTGCTCGCCAGTGCGGACGTGTTTATCCACAATGTCCGGGCCGAAGCGATCAACCGTCTGGGCTTTGGCTATGATGCGGCCAAGGCGCTGAAGCCTGATATCATCTATGTTCATGGCACCGGCTTTGGGCAGAATGGGCCGTACAAGGATTTGCAGGCCTATGACGATGTGATTCAGGCGGCAACAGGCACGGCGTCCATCCTGCCGCGCGTCGATGGCAATCCGCAGTTGCGCTACTTCCCCTCGCTCATCGCGGACAAGGTGGCCGGCACCTATGGCGCGCAAGCAATGCTCGCGGCGCTCGTCCACAAATTGCGGACGGGAGAGGGGCAGCATGTCGAAGTGCCGATGTTTGAGGCCTTCGCCAACTTCATGCTGACCGAGCATCTGCGCGACGCGACCTTTGAGCCGCCGATTGGCCCCATCGGCTATCCGCGCCAGCTTGATCCCGAACGCCAGCCTTTCCCGACCAAGGACGGCTATATTTCGATTGTGCCCTATACCGATCCGAAGATCCGGCAATTGTTCGATCTGATGGATGCGCGCGCATTTCTGGAGCAGGACGCGTTCAACACACAGCTCAAGCGGTTCCTAGGGATGACGCAAATCTATGCCGAGATCGCGCGGCTGACCCCGCAAAAGACGACCGCCGAGTGGATGGAGATATTCGCACGCGAAGGGATGCCCGCCATTCCCGCCAAGGATCTGAGCGAAGTGATCGACGATCCGCATTTCAAGGCGACCAATTTCTTCCGGATGCGCGACCATCCTGATGCCGGGCTGTTCCGCGAAATGGCCCCGCCCGTGCGCTATTCGGCAGACCCGGACCGGACTTTGGGCTTTGCGCCCAAGCTGGGTGAGCATGGTGAGGAAATCCGTCGCGAACTGGGGCTTGATCCCGCCGGGTGAGGCGTCCATCGGAACGGCACTGAATTTCTGACAAAGGAGAGACTTGAATGAAGGTAGACAGCAGCATTTCCGCCGTCGTGACGGGCGGCGCGTCTGGTCTTGGCAAGGCAAGCGCGCAGGCACTGGCAGCCGCCGGGGCCAAGGTGGCGATTTTCGACATCAATGAAGAACAGGGCGAAGCCGTCGCCAAGGAAATTGGTGGCATCTTCTGCAACGTCAATATCATGAGCGAAGAGAGCGTGGTTGCCGGTTTTGAAAAGGCGCGTGCGGCCCATGGTCAGGAACGCATCATGGTGCATTGCGCCATGGCGTCGAAGCGCGGCAAGACGCTGTCATTCGACAAGGCGACCGGCGGCTATAAGCGC
The DNA here is from genome assembly GCA_937870585.1 of uncultured Sphingomonadales bacterium. Classification (GTDB taxonomy): domain Bacteria; phylum Pseudomonadota; class Alphaproteobacteria; order Sphingomonadales; family Sphingomonadaceae; genus Aquisediminimonas. The sequence goes on from CALMZE010000131.1 coordinate 15,869, forward strand.
ACTTCGACCGAGGATTATGAATTCGGCGTGCAGGGCATTCTGGTTGCCTCCTACCGCATGGCCTCGATCGCCGCGCTCGGCATGTCGACGCTCGAACCGCTGGAAGATGGCGAACGCGGACTGCTGGTGCTGACGGCGTCTGTAGCAGCGCAGGATGCGCAGATCGGGCAGGTGATTTACGGTTCGGCGAAGGCGGGCGTGAATGGCTTGGTGCTCCCGCTGGCGCGCGACCTGATGGATGTGGGCATCCGCTGCAACTCGATCATGCCGGGCATCTTTGCGACGCCGCTGATGCTGGGTGCGCCGCAGAATGTGCTGGATAGCCTTGCTGCGTCGGTGCCCTTCCCCAAGCGCCTTGGCAAGCCGGAGGAGTTTGGCAGCCTGGTGATGGAATTTGCGCGCAACACCTATTTCAACGGCCAGACCATCCGTCTGGACGGCGCCATCCGCATGGCGCCGCGTTGATTTCAACCCGATAGGGTGAAGGCGTCAGCTTTCGGCTGACGCCTCTTCCACCACAACCTTGCGCGGGCGACCACGCTTGCGCGGCGTCGGCGCGGGCTCATCGTCCAGATCGGGGATGGGGTCCGCCGTTACGCCCAGAGCGGGCGGCAGCACAGCAACATCGATGCCAGAGGCGGTCGTAACCGGCTCCACGCCATCAGCGACGCCTTCGGGGACGGGGGCATAGCCTGCATCGTCGCCCATATCATCACGCTGATCGCGCGCGCGGCCTTCGCGGCGCGAATCACGCTGGCGATTGCCGTTGCGGTCGCCGCGCTCATTGCGTTCGGCGCGGTCTCCCCGGTCATTGCGGTCACTGCGCTGGCGATTATTGTTGCGCGGCTGGGCCTGTGCCTCTTCGGCTTCATCTTCGCTGGCATCTTCAGAGCCACGGGGCAGATCGTCACCCTCATCGCCCTCATAGCCTTCTTCGCGCCAGTCATCGCGCGGGCGGCGCTGCTGCTGTTCTTCAAAGCGGGCGCGGCTTTCTGCGACGATCCGGAAATAATGATCCGCGAATTGCAGATAATATTCGGTCATCACACGATCACCGGACAATTGGGCGTCGCGGGCCATATTCTTGTATTTTTCGAGCAGTTGCGGGGCGTTGCCACGTGCCCGGCTGTCAATCCGCGATTCATTTCCGCGCGGACCACCAGGATTGGGGCCGCGACCACGACCGCGACGGCGGCCGTTCTGACGGTTATTGAGCAATGGAGTAAATCCTCAAGTTCAAGCCTGGGTCCGTTTCTGTCCGCATCGGCTGAAATCAGCCAGCGTGGGGGCCTGCTATCCCGGCAAGCTGCAAAGCCGCGCGCTCTGGGTGGCGGCCAGCAATTTGAAGGGGATCAGCACCAGCCGCTGCCCCATGCAGCGAAAAGCCATCGTGCCTCTCGCGGGGCGGGTTAGCAGCTTTTGCGCGCTTGCCAAGCGAAAAAGTGCATGAATCAGTCTGATCGCTGTCATTGCGAGCGGTCTGGGGACTGAGGGGATTTGCTGAACTCCCGTCATTCCCGCGAAGGCGGGAATCCATGAGCACTGTGATAATCGGATGAACTCAACGACGACATGCCTGTTCTTGGATTTCCGCCTTCGCGGAAATGACGAAATCTGGCAGGTACGAACGACTCCCTAGGGGTCCTTATCCAACCGAGCCGGGATCAGTCCGCGCAGCGCGTTGCCGATGAAGAAGCCGTTCGCCAGATCCTCCGCACGCAGATCCTGTTCGATGGCGCGTCCGCTCTCGATCAGTTCGGCGCGCAACACGCTGGGCAACAGGCCGCGCGCCAAGGGAGGCGTGAGCAGCACACCATCGCGTTCGACGAACAGCGCGGTGAAGCTCCCCTCGGTTAGCCAGCCCTCTCCATCGCTGAACACGACTTCGAACGCGCCGCCAGCCGCGCGCGCGGCGTCGTAAAAGGCGCGGTCACTGGTCTTGTGGAGCAGCCGGAAGTCATCGGATGAAACGGGCAAGGCAGCCAGCGCGACGGGCACAGGGCTATCTGGCGCGGCGGGCAGCTCGCCAATCTCGATTGCTATCTGGCCACTGCGTGCGAGCATCAGGCGGATGCGGTGCGGCCCATCGAGCCGGAAAGTGGCAGCGTGGAGATCGTTGCGCGCAGCATGGCGATCAAATTCGAAATCGAGCGCGCGGGCGCTCTCCTTCATCCGCAGCAAATGGCGTTCGAGCAGGGGAATGCCCTCATGCGGATCGAAGCGCATCGTTTCGATCAGGTCGAACGGGCGCGGATCAGCCACGAAACGGCCCTTGGCCCGGCATTCGTCCCATTCATCCCCCAATTGACTGTCAGCGACAATGCCGCCCCCCAATCCCAATCTGGCGCGATTATCTCCATCACGCAAATGGAGCGTGCGAATGGCGACATTGAAGGCCGCATCGCCATTGGGGTCAATCCGCCCGATCGAGCCGGTGTAAATGCCACGCGGGGCCGCTTCCACCGCGTCGATAATCTCCATCGCGCGAATTTTGGGTGCGCCTGTGACGGAGCCACAAGGGAAGATCGCCTTGAGCACATCGGGTACACCAAGCCCGGGCTGGAGTTCGCCGGTCACGACCGAAATCATGGTGTGAATGGTGGGATAGGTCTCCACTTCAAACAGCTTGGGCACGCGCACGCTGCCAGCCTGCGCGACGCGGGAGAGATCGTTGCGCAGCAGATCGACGATCATCAGATTTTCCGCACGCTGCTTGGGGTGCGCGCGCAGCTCGGCCTTGGCGGTTTCATCGTCCTTGGGGTCGCTGCGGCGGCGCGTGGTGCCCTTCATCGGTTTGGTGGTCAGATGCCCGTCATGCAGCGCGAAGAAGAGTTCCGGGGAGAGCGACAGGAACCAGTCCTCTCTCGTCCAGATCACGCCGCCATAGCCGGCCTTGGCACGGGCTCTCATCCCCGCATAGAGCGCCAGCGGATGACCAGCGGTAGAGACCGAAGCGCGCAGCGTGAGATTGGCCTGATAAATATCACCCGCGCTGATCCACTCCTTCACGCGGGTCAGCACTTGGGCATAATCGTCAAAGCTGATGTCCGGGCGCGGACGCCCCAACCAGCCGCCTGCGGGATCGGGCAGGAGGGCGGCAACATCGGCTGCCGCAATCACCTGATAGTCCTCGAACCGCCCGAACCAGAGCAAGGGCTCTGTGGGCAGGCGCGGCGGCCCCAGCCGGGGTTCCAATGCATGACCCGCTTCATAGGCGATGAAGCCTGCCCAATGGCCATCGGTCAGGCGCTCCAGCAGGGCGGGCACCTCGTCGGCATTGCGCGTGGTGATGATTTCGACCGGATCGGCATAGAGACGCGCGGGCGATGCGTCCCGATCACGCGCGTCATCGAGCAGGACAAAAGGCCGGGATGGGTCGATCCGCGTCATCGCGGCCCCTTTGGCAGGCCGCGAGCCTCTGGACAAGCGCGCCGAGCTTGGACAGGAGCATGGCATGGCAGACATTATGATCCTGGGGCCGGATGCAAGCTGGTCCACTCACCCCGAAGACATACAAGAGCAGCTCAACGTGCTGCGCGGCCTAGGGCTGGAATTTGACGTGCAGGTGTGGACCGATCCCGCGCCGTTGGATGGATACCGCCTGATCCTGCCGCTTGTGACATGGGGCTATCACCTCATCCCGGATCAGTGGCAGGCCGCGCTCGACCGGTGGGAGGGGCTGCCCTTTGCCAATCCGCTCTCCGTGTTGCGCTGGAATACGGACAAAGCCTATCTGATGGACGTGCAGGCCAAAGGTGTGGCCGTGGTGCCGACGCGGATGACAGACGCGCTGACGCCTGCTGATCTGGATGCGGCGTGCGTGGCATTTGGCACCGAGAGTCTGGTCATCAAGCCGCCCGTCTCCGCTGGATCAGAAGGCACGCATTTGCTGCGCAATGGCGCGGCGGCACCGGCTTCGGCGCTGGGGCAGCGCATGATGATCCAGCCTGAGATGCCTGCCATTTCCAGCGAAGGCGAATATTCGCTTTTCTATTTTGACGGCGTGTTCAGCCATGCCATCCTCAAATCCTGCGCCAGCGGCGAGTTTCGCGTGCAGCCGCAATTTGGCGGGCAATCCCGCACGGTTGAGGCTGAACCGGCGATGCGCGCGCTGGCGGAAGCGGCCCTTGCGGCAGCGCCGGGCGCGATCACCTATGCGCGCGTGGATATGGTGCGCGACGGCGATGCCTTCCGCCTGATGGAACTCGAACTGATCGAGCCCTTCCTGTTCCTCCATGCTGCGCCCGATGGCGGCCGCGCCTTTGTGGCGGCAGTTCAGCGCGCCAGCGCGGGGTAGGTGGCGCGAAAGCTGGCGAGCTTGGGCTTATCCCATCGCACAATATAGCCGTGGTTGGGGTTCCGGCGCATGAAATCCTGATGATAGTCCTCAGCGGGGAAGAACGGACCGCTCTCCAATTTCGTCACGATGGGGGCGGGAAACGCCTTCGCCTTGCCCAGTTGCGCGATATAAGCCGCTGCAATCTGGCGCTGCGCCGGGCTTTGCGGGAAAATGGCGGAGCGGTAACTGGTGCCGCTGTCAGGCCCTTGGCGGTTGAGTTGCGTTGGATCATGCGCCGCGCCAAAATAGATTTGCAGCAGCGTGCCATAGCTGATGATGCGCGGATCATAGACGATACGCACCGCTTCTGCATGGCGCGTCCGCTCGCTCGACACATCGGTATAGTTGGCGGTCTGTGCGCTGCCGCCTGCATAGCCGGAGGTGACGCTCTTCACGCCCTTTACCGCTTCGAACACACCTTCCATGCCCCAGAAGCAGCCGCCTGCAAAAACGGCGACGCGGCTCTTTTCAGTGTCGATCACATCATAGGTGGGGGCGGGCAGGCGCACGGCCTGTTCGGCAGACGCGCAAGCGGGCATGAGCGCGCAGGCCAGGATAGGGAGAAGGCGCTTCATGCCGCAACAAACTTCAACGCGACGCCATTGATGCAATAGCGTTTGCCCGTAGGCGGCGGCCCATCATCGAACACATGGCCCTGATGGCCGCCGCAATTGCTGCAATGCACTTCGGTGCGGGCATAGCCCAGCAGATGATCGGTGCTGGTGCCGATCGCCTTGGGCAAAGGTCGCCAGAAGCTCGGCCAGCCGGTGCCACTGTCAAACTTGGTGGCGGAGGAGAACAGCGCCTGCCCGCATCCGGCGCAGGCGAACGTGCCTTTGCGCTTTTCATGGTTGAGCGGGCTGGTGAACGCCCGCTCGGTGGCTTCATGGCGAAGCGTGGCATACGACGCAGGAGAGAGCCGCGCGCGCCACTGCGCATCGGAGAGAGCGAAGGGAAAGGCAGGCTTCGGCTTCGCGCTGTTGCTCGCAAATGCCCATCCGCCAAGCCCCGCTACGGCCAGTCCGCCCAATGCCATGCGCCGGGAAAGATGCACCCCGTCTGCCATTGCCAGTCTCCTCGGATATTTTCTGTTGGCAACCATATAGGAATTGCCGAACCGGAATGGAATGATCCGCCTCACACCCTATGCAAGCGCGCGCCGGGCGATTATGGGCGCGGCCAGAGATTTCAACCGACAGGAAGTAAGACCATGGCCGCACCGCTGAAGATTGCGATTGCCGGATTGGGCACCGTTGGCGCGGGCGTGATCAAGCTGATCGACGCCAACCGTGATCTGATTGCACGCCGGGCTGGCCGGGCCGTGGAGGTCGTCGCCGTCTCCGCGCGCGACCGCAACCGGGATCGCGGTGTGGACCTGTCCCGCTTTCAATGGGTGGAAAACACCGCTGATCTGGCGGACGTGGATGCGGACGTGATCGTTGAACTGATCGGCGGCAGTGAAGGCACGGCGCTCAGCTTGGCCGAGCGCGCCATGGCCAACGGCAAGGCGTTCGTGACCGCCAACAAGGCGATGATTGCGCATCATGGCCTCAAACTCGCGCAGACGGCGGAAACCAAGGGCGTGGCGCTCAAATATGAAGCGGCCGTTGCAGGTGGCATTCCCGTCATCAAGGGTCTGCGCGAAGGCGCTGCCGCGAACGAGATCAGCCGCGTCTATGGCATCCTCAACGGCACCTGCAATTACATCCTGACGACGATGGAAGCCGAAGGCCGCAGCTTTGACGATGTGCTCGCGGACGCGCAGGGGCTGGGCTATGCGGAAGCCGATCCGAGCTTTGACGTGGACGGCATCGACGCTGCGCACAAGCTCTCGATCCTCGCCTCACTTTCCTTTGGCACGCGCATTGATTTCGGTGCGGTGGCGACAACTGGCATCCGGCAGGTGCTCGCCGGAGACATCGCGCAGGCCAAGGCGCTGGGTTATCGCGTGCGTCTGGTCGGTCGCGCGGAAAATGGCGCGGGTGGCCTGCTGCAATCGGTCCAGCCTTGCCTTGTGCCTGTCACGCATCCGCTCGCGCATGTCGCCGGTGCGATGAATGCCGTGGTGGCGGAAGGCAATTTCGTCGGCCGCCTGTTCTTTGAAGGGCGTGGCGCGGGTGAAGGGCCGACGGCGTCTGCGGTTGTCGCCGACCTGATCGACATTGCGCGCGGCGAACTTGGCCCGGCCTTTGCGATGCCGGTTGCGGCGCTGGCGGACCCCGGTTCGGCTGATGCGGGTGCGCGGGTGGGGGCCTCCTATCTGCGCTTCACCGTGGCGGATCGCCCCGGCGTGCTCGCCGAAATTACGGCGGCGATGCGCGATGCGAATGTCTCGATCGAAAGCCTCATCCAGCGCGGCGAAGCGCCCGATGGTGGCGTGCTTTTGGTGATGACCACGCACGCTTGCCCTGAACGTCAGGTCACAGCAGCGCTCAAGGCACTCGACGGGGCCGACTTCATGGTTGGTGCGCCGATGCTGATGCCTATTCTGGATATGTGAAGCAGGGCAAAAGCCAATCCCCACACCGCTCGTGCTGAGCGTGTCGAAGCACTGTCTTTCTCTGGACAATTAGGCATCAAGAAAAGCAGTGCTTCGACACGCTCAGCACGAACGAGGAAGAGGACTCATTTTGCCCTCTCAGCGATAGGCCAAAGCCTCCCCCAGCGCAGCCTTCAATGGCCCCAGCCAAGCCTCATAGGGCTTCCACGCGCCCGCGCCGTCGCGGTTGATCGGGCGGCGGACCTGTTCTGAGCTGGCGGTGCGCACCGCGCGGTCATTTTCGTGGAAGCGCAGGCACGCCTCTTCGAAGGGGAGGTGCAGGGCATCGAGCAGGCCCCTTATGCCGCCTTCCGCATCGTCGAGCAGATCCTCATGGATCACGCGCACCACCGCGCCGGGCTGTGCGGTGTCCATCTGCGCCATCAGCCGCACATAATCGCGGTAATAGGTGCCCATCCAGTCAAGCGCGTAGCTGAACGCCTGTCCGCGCGCGAAATGCTGGCGAAAGTTGGAGAAGCAGCAATCGAGCGGATGCCGCCGCGCATCGATGATCCGCGCGTTGGGCAGGATCAGGCGGATGAAGCCGGTATGCAGCCAGTTGTTGGGCAGCTTGTCGATGAAGAAGGGCTTGTCCGTCTTGCGCTGAATGCGAGTGCGGTTGAGATAGTCTTCACCCAGCGCGCGCGCTTCATCGGCGGAGAGAGCCGCCACGCGTTCTGCCCATTGGCCGGGACCGCCCATCGTTTTGAAGAGGGCAGGCAGGTCCGGCAATTCCATCGTGCCTTCCACCAGCGAGTGGCTGGAGAGAATCTGCTCGATCAGTGTGGAGCCCGCGCGCGGCATCCCCAGAATGAAGACTGGATCAGGCGCATCGCAGCCCCAGCCTTTCCGCGCGGCGAAGAATTCAGGGGTGAAAAGCGCGGATGCGGTTTCCACCTGATGCGTGGTGTCGGCTGGATCATAGCCCAGTTCCTCGCCACGCATCCGGTTTCCGGATTCGAAATGGGAGAATGCTGGTTCGTGCTCGCCGCGCTCATCGCGCGCCTTGCCCAGTGCGAAATGCAGATGAAAGCGGTCTTCATGGCTGATGTCATCGCGTGCCAGCGCTGCATCCATTTCTGCGAGATCATCGTCGCTGAACCGCACGGTCTTCAAATTGGCGAGACTCCACCAGACCTCACCAAAGCCCGGTGCATGATAAAGCGCGTGGCGATAAGCCGCGATGGAGTCGGTCTGTCGGCCCACTGTCTTGAGGATATGCCCGTAAGACATCCACACCTTGGGCTGTGCAGCGTTGCGCGCCAGCACCTGGTCATAAATCGCCAGCGCTTCCTGATAGTCGCCGATCCGGCCCAAGGCCGCCGCGCGCAAATTGTCGCTGCCGCTACCGTCCGGATCAAGCTCCGCCATCGCACCGAGCGTTGCCAGCGCCTCAACCGGCCGGTTCTGGCGATATTGCAATATGGCGAGATTGGAGCGGGCAGGCACCCAGTTGGGTGCGAGTTCCAGCGCCCGGGTCAGCAATTTTTCCGCATCGCCATAGCGCCCGATCCGCCCGGCCAGTTCGGCAAGCATCCGGATCGCTGCCACGTCGAAAGGGTCGCGCTTCAGATGGTTTTTGAGCAAAGGCTCCGCGTCATGCAGCCGGTTTTCAGCCAGGGCCAGCGCGGCCTCCATGAGCTGCGGATTGCGCAACTGGCGGGAAAAATCGGGCTGGGGAACGGTGGCGGCCATGGCGGCGGGATAGCGGCGGGCGGGGGAGGGGGCAATGCCGTTCGGCGCGTCACGCCTCCGGGCGCATCCACAGCCAGCTGCCGCAAGTCAGCGCTACGGCCAGCGGGATAAGCGAGAGCGGCCATTTCAGCATCAGAAACCCCAGCGCAATGCTGATCGCGAACGCACCCGATGCTGCCAGCTTGGCCTTGCGGCTGACCACGCCCTTTTCCCGCCACTGACGCAGCGTGGCCCCGTAGCGCGGATGGGTCAGCAGCTTTTCCTCCCAAACCGGATTGCTGCGCGCAAAACAGAAGGCGGCTAGAATGAGGAAAGGCACGGTGGGCAGGAGTGGCAGGAACGCGCCGACCGCTCCGAGTGCGACCGAGATCAGCCCGGCAGCCAGATAGAGCGTGCGCTTCAACTCCGCTCGGCCTGAACAACGGCGTCTGCCGCGCGCAATGCCGCAAGGATGCGCATCACATGTTGGCGGTCATGCACTTCAATATCCGCCACGAAAGTGTGGAATGCGGTATCCCGCGCTTCCAGCTTGAGATTGACGATATTGGCATTGTGGCTGGCGAAAATACCCGCCATTGCTGCGAGCGCACCGGGCTCATTCTGCACGATCACGCTTATGCGCGCAGTGCCCCCATCCGATCCGTCTCCCCATGCCACGTCCATCCAGTCGGCATCATGGCCGTCGATCAGGCTGTTGCAATCAATGGTGTGGATCACGATGGGTTCATCGGCGCGGCGCAGGCCGACGATGCGGTCGCCCGGAACGGGGTGGCAGCAGGGGGCCATGTCATAGGCAACGCCCGGGGTCAGGCCCTTGATCGAAATCGCCTCGCGCTGTTCGGGCACCGCAGCCTTGGCCCCGCCGGTTGAGCCTGGCATCAATGCTTCCATCACCTGAAGATCGGTCACAGTGCGGCGGGCGATGGCTTGCATCAGGCTCGCTTCGTCGGGCTGTTTCAAGCGCTTCATGGCCTCGGCGAGCGCATTCTTGCCAAGTTTGGCCGGGATACGGCGGGCGATTTCATCGTAAATCTTGCGACCGAGCGCGATCAGTTCGTCCCGCTCCTTATGGCGCACGAAGCGACGGATGGCGGCGCGCGCCTTACCCGTGGTTGCGAAGTTGAGCCAGACCGGCTGCGGCTCCTGCGCGCGGGACTGAAGGATGGCGACCTGATCGCCATTTTCAATCTGCGTGCGCAAGGGAACAACGCGGCCGTTGATCTTCGCGCCCACCGCCTGATCGCCCAGTCTGGTGTGGACGGCATAGGCAAAGTCGATGGGCGTTGCGCCTTTGGGCAGCTGGATCAGTTCGCCCTTGGGCGTGAAGGCAAAGATGCGATCCTGATACATCGCCATGCGGGTGTGCTCCAGCACCTCCTCCGCCGTGTCGGCATGTTCCAGAATCTCGACCAGATCCTTCATCAGCCCCGGTCCATCGGGCACCTGAACCGATTGTTTGTACATCCAGTGCGCGGCGTAGCCATGTTCGGCCTGCGCGTGCATGTCTTCACTGCGCAACTGGATTTCGATGCGGCGGTTCTCACTGTGGATCACGGATGTGTGGAGCGAGCGATAGCCGTTGCGCTTGGGGGTGGAGACATAATCCTTGAACCGGCCCGGCACCATCGGCCAGCGGCGGTGGATGATGCCCAGCCCGCGATAGCAATCCTCCACCGTGGGCACGACCGCGCGGAATGCCATGATGTCGGAGAGCTGTTCAAAGCTGATGTGACGCTCCTGCATCTTGCGCCAGATCGAATAGGGATGCTTTTCGCGGCCAGAGACCTGCGCGTCGATGCCTGAGCGGGTCAGCAGCAGTTTGATGCCAGAACTGATGCGGGCGATGCGGTCTCCGCCGCCTTCATTCAGTTGCTCGATCCGTTTGGTGATCGACTCATACGCTTCGGGCTCCAACTCCCGAAAGGCGAGCGTCTGCATCTCCTGCATGAATTCATACATGCCGATCCGCTCTGCCAGCGGGGCATAGATATCCATCGTTTCCTTGGCGATGCGGCGGCGCTTCTCTTCATTCTTGATGTAATGGAGCGTGCGCATATTGTGCAGCCGGTCCGCCAGCTTGACGAGCAGGACGCGCAGATCATCTGAGGTGGCGAGCAGGAACTTGCGCAGATTTTCCGCCGCGCGCTGGTTCTCGCTCATCGCCTCGATCTTGGAGAGCTTGGTGACGCCATCCACCATGCGGGCGACATTGGGGCCGAACCGCGCCTCAATATCCTCCATCGTGGTCAGCGTATCTTCAATCGTGTCGTGCAGAATCGCGGTGACGATGGTCTCATCATCCAGATGCAGATCGGTCAGGATGCCTGCGACTTCGATGGGATGGCTGTAATAGGGATCGCCGCTGGCACGCGTCTGGGTGCCATGTTTTTGCACTGAATAGACATAGGCGCGGTTGAGCATGTCCTCATCCGCATCCGGATCATATCCTTTGACTTTTTCAACGAGTTGGAACTGGCGCAGCATAAGCTCTGGTTTGGGTGGAGTGAGAGTGATTTGCAAGCGGAGAAAAGGCCATTCCAAGGGTTGCCGTTGGGTTAAAGCGGGCCTAAAGCGCGGCCACGAATCCCGCCTTTCGTGCGGGCAAGGGAGCTTGATCGCATGAGTTCGATCGATTTCGGGGTGGCAGCGGGGTATCTGCCGATCCTGCTGTTCATGGGGATCGCACTGATCCTCTCCAGCGCGTTTGTTTTTCTGCCGATGCTAGTGTCTCGCCTCACCGGTACGCACAACCCAACGCCCGAAAAGCTGACCGAATATGAATGCGGCTTTCCCGCATTCGAAGGCAGCCGTGCGCAGTTTGACGTGCGCTTCTACCTTGTTGCGATTCTTTTCATCATCTTCGATCTGGAAGCGGCCTTCCTCTTCCCCTGGGCGGTCAGCCTGGATGATACCGGCTGGACCGGCTGGATCGGCATGATGGTGTTCCTTGGGGAGCTTGTGCTCGGCCTTGTCTATGCCTGGAAGAAGGGAGCGCTCGAATGGGAGTAGAACTCATCACCGCACCCCCGCCGGGCACGCCCGCCGATGCGAGCTTTTTCAACGGCCTGAATGACGAGCTGTCAAACAAGGGGTTTCTTGTCACCAGTACCGAAGAGCTGTTCCAATGGGCGCGCACCGGCTCGCTCTGGTGGATGACCTTTGGTCTCGCTTGCTGCGCGGTTGAAATGATCCATGTGAACATGCCGCGCTATGACATGGAGCGCTTCGGTGCCGCCCCGCGCGCCTCTCCGCGCCAGTCGGACGTAATGATCGTGGCGGGTACGCTCTGCAACAAGATGGCGCCTGCACTCCGCAAGGTCTATGACCAGATGAGCGAGCCGAAATACGTCATTTCGATGGGCAGCTGCGCCAATGGCGGCGGCTATTACCATTATAGCTATTCGGTTGTGCGTGGCTGTGACCGCATCGTGCCGGTGGATATCTATGTGCCCGGTTGCCCGCCGACCGCTGAGGCCCTGCTCTATGGCATCATGCAGTTGCAGCGGAAAATCCGCCGCGTTGGCACGGTGGAGCGTTGAGCGTTATGACGAAGCTTCACAACCTCACCGTTCGTCCTGAGCTTGTCGAAGGACTGTCCTTTTCTGGACGCAGCGGCATCAAGAAAGGGCAGGGCTTCGACAAGCTCAGCCCGAACGGGTTTGGGGTGGCAAAATGACACAGCACTCCGCTCCCAAATTCGCTGACAATGCGGCCCCTGCCGAAGCAATCCGCGCGGCACTGGGCACAGTTCTGGTCGATCTGGTCGATAGCCATGGCGAGATCGCCGTGCATGTCGCGGGGCAGGATTTGCTGACCGCCATGAACGCGCTGCGCGAGGTGTGCGAATATCAGCAGCTGATGGAAATCGCAGGTGTCGACTGGCCGGATCGTGATCCGCGCTTCGAAGTCGTTTACTGCTTGCTTTCTGTCACCAAGAACCACCGCATCCGCGTGCATGTGGCGACGAATGAGGACCAGCCAGTCCCCAGCGTCACGGGCATCTGGCCGGTGGCAGGTTGGCTCGAACGCGAAGTGTTCGACATGTATGGCGTGCTGTTTGAAGGCAATACGGACCTGCGCCGCATCCTCACGGACTATGGCTTTCAGGGCCATCCGCAGCGCAAGGATTTCCCGCTCTCCGGCCATGTTGAGCTGCGCTATTCCGAAGAGCATAAGCGCGTCATGTATCAGCCGGTCACGCTGACGCAGGACTTCCGCAATTTCGACTTCATGAGCCCATGGGAAGGCGCGGACTACGTCCTGCCTGAGGCGGACAAGGGAGAGGCGAAGTGAGCATGTTCACATATTCTCCGTTCGCCCTGAGCTTGTCGAAGGGCTGCCTTTCTCTTGCCTCTGCTTCAAAGAAGGAAAGACAGGGCTTCGACAAGCTCAGCCCGAACGGTTTCGGGGAGATCAAACGATGAGCATGACTCCCGAACTTTCGCCCACCACCGGCGATGAAACGATCCAGAACTATACGATCAACTTCGGCCCGCAGCACCCGGCGGCGCACGGCGTGCTGCGTCTGGTGATGGAACTGGACGGCGAAATCGTCGAACGGCTCGATCCGCATGTAGGCCTGCTGCATCGCGGCACGGAAAAGCTGATCGAATACAAGACTTACGCGCAGGCTTTGCCCTATTTCGACCGGCTTGATTACTGCTCGCCGCTCGGCATGGAGTATAGCTATGTGCTCGCCTGCGAGAAGCTGCTCAACCTCGAAGTGCCGTTGCGGGGCCAGTATCTGCGCGTGATGTTCGCGGAGCTGACGCGCATCTGCAACCACATGCTCAACCTCGGTTCGCATGTGATGGACGTGGGCGCGATGACGCCCAACCTGTGGATGTTCGAACTGCGCGAGGATTGCCTCAACTTCTTCGAACGCGCGTCGGGCGCGCGGATGCACTCGGCCTGGTTCCGCGTGGGCGGTGTCCATCAGGATGTGCCGCTCAAGCTGCTGACGGACATTGGCGATTGGGTCGATGGCCGTCTGCCCGAACTGTTTGCCGATGCGATCAGCCTTGTGGCGGACAACCGCATCTTCAAGCAGCGCAATGTCGATATTGCGATTGTGAGCAAGGAAGACGCGCTAAAATGGGGCTTTTCCGGCCCGATGATCCGCGCGGCGGGCATCCCGTGGGACATCCGCAAGTCGCAGCCTTATGACGTGTATGATCGTGTCGATTTCGACATTCCGGTCGGCACCAAGGGCGATTGCTATGACCGCTTCATGGTCCGCGTGGCCGAGGTCTATCAGTCTGCGCGCATCATCAAGCAGTGCCTGCGCGACATGCCCGAAGGCCCGGTGGCAAGCGAAGACCGCAAGGTCGTTCCGCCCAAGCGCGCCGCGATGAAGACGGACATGGAAGCCCTGATCCACCACTTCAAGCTCTACACCGAAGGCTTCCACGTGCCCGCAGGCAGCGTCTATGTGGCAACCGAAAGCCCCAAGGGCGAATTCGGCGTTTATCTGGTGAGCGACGGCACCAACAAGCCCTATCGCTGCAAGATCCGCCCGACGGCCTTTTCGCACTTGCAGGCGATGGACTTCATGTCGCGCGGCCACATGCTCGCGGACACCACCGCCATTCTCGGCGCGATGGACATTGTGTTTGGGGAGTGTGACCGGTGATTTCGTGCTGGAAATACAAGGAGATAGAGAGATGGCAGAATTTCTAAAAGTCAACGTGATTGATGGATGGTCAGATTGGGTTTTAGGAGAAACCATGATCAATGTTTCGACGATCATTACCGTCAAGCCACGGGATGGCAATGAAAATGGCAGCGCACTAATTTATGTGCCGACTAGCATGAGATGTCAGGGTGTCCTCACGGTCAAAGAATCTTATAAGGACGTGATGAGACGTTTAAACGCGAATTTTTTGTAATTGCCTAATTTAAGGTTGAGTGAACTACTGCGAAATGATTGACCGTCTCGCCATCGCCACGCAGATGATCGCGCACTACAATGCGCAGGATGCGGACGCCTATGTGTCGCTGATGACCGATGATGCCTGTGAAGCGGGCTATCGCGGCGCCGTGGTGCGGGAAGGCAAGGAAGGCACGCGGGCGGGGCTGAAGGCTATGTTCGCGGAATTTCCTGAAAACCGTGCCGAAATCGTGACCGGCTATGCGCTGGGTGAGTATGCGGTGCTGCACGAACGCGTGTTCCGCTCCTCAACCGCAGAGCCGTTCGACGTGATGACGATCTATTCCTTTGAAGGCGACAAGGTGTCGCGCGTGGAGTTTGTCCGCTAATGGCTGACGCACCCAATATCCCGTCCGAAGCCGAAGTCCGCGCCAAATGGGGCGACTTCAAGTGGACGAAAGAGAATGCCAAAACGGCGGCGATGTATGTTGGCCGCTATCCCGAAGGCCGTCAGCGGTCTGCGGTGATGGCGCTGCTCGATCTCGCCCAGCGTCAGGTTGGCACAGACACAAAAACACAGGGCTGGTTGCCGGTTCCGGTGATCGAATATGTCGCGGCCTATCTCGATATGCCCTATATGCGCGCTTACGAGGTGGCGACCTTCTACACCATGTATAATCTGGCTCCGGTCGGTCGTTACCATGTGCAGGTGTGCGGCACGACGCCGTGCATGTTGCGCGGGTCTGACGATGTGATGAAGGCGTGCAAGAACCGGGGCCTTGTGAAGGGCGCGACCACGCCGGACGGGCTGTTCACTCTGAACGAAGTCGAATGTCTGGGGGCCTGCACCAATGCACCGATGGTCCAGATCAACGACGATAATTTCGAAGACCTGACCTATGACAGCATGTCCGCGCTGCTCGAAGCCTTGGCGACCGACAAGCCGGTGAAGATCGGCCCGCAGATCGACCGCCAGACGAGCTGCCCGGAAGGTGGGCCGACCACGCTGAAAGAGATGGTCAGCGCCAATCATGATTACCGGAAGGACCGGAAATGAGCCTTCAGGATAAAGACCGCATTTTCACCAACCTCTACGGTTTCCAGCCATGGACGCTGGATGCCGCCAAGAAGCGCGGCGCATGGGATGGCACCAAGAAGCTGCTGGAACTCGGCGCGGATGAAATCGTCGAGCGCATCAAGGCGTCTGGCCTCAGGGGTCGGGGCGGGGCGGGCTTCCCCACGGGGATGAAGTGGAGCTTCATGCCGAAGAACCCCACGCCCGAACGCCCCAACTTCCTCGTCATCAATGCCGACGAATCCGAACCCGGTTCGTGCAAGGATCGCGAGATTATCCGCCACGATCCGCATCTGCTGGTCGAAGGCGCGCTGGTCGCGGGCTTCGCCATGCGTGCGCGGGCGGCGTACATCTATATTCGCGGCGAGTTTATTTACGAAGCCAAGGTGCTCGAAGCGGCAGTGGCAGAAGCCTATGCAGCGGGTCTGATCGGCAAGAATGCCTGCAAGTCCGGCTATGATTTTGATGTGTTCGTCCATCGCGGCGCTGGCGCGTATATTTGCGGTGAAGAAACCGCGATGATTGAAAGCCTCGAAGGCAAGAAGGGCCAGCCGCGCCTCAAGCCGCCGTTTCCGGCGGGTGCGGGCCTTTATGGCTGCCCGACCACGGTCAACAATGTGGAGAGCATCTCCGTTTCGCCGACGATCCTGCGGCGCGGTGCGGACTGGTTCAAGAGCTTCGGGCGCGAAGGTAATGCCGGCACCAAGCTGTTCCAGATATCCGGCCATGTGAACACGCCCTGCACCGTGGAAGAGGCGATGAGCATCCCCTTCAAGGAGCTGATCGAAAAGCACGCAGGCGGCATTCGCGGCGGGTGGGACAATCTGCTGGCGGTGATCCCGGGCGGCTCTTCGGTGCCGATGGTGCCCGCCGCGCAGATCATGGACGCGCCGATGGATTTTGACGGGCTGAAGGCGCTCGGCTCCGGCCTTGGCACGGCGGCGGTGATCGTGATGGACAAATCCACCGATGTCGTCCGCGCCATCTCGCGCCTGTCCTACTTCTACAAGCATGAGTCATGCGGCCAGTGTACGCCCTGCCGCGAAGGAACCGGCTGGATGTGGCGCGTGATGGAGCGCCTGCGCACGGGTGATGCGGACGTATCCGAAATCGACACGCTGTTCGAAGTCACCAAACAGGTTGAAGGCCACACCATCTGCGCGCTCGGCGACGCGGCGGCCTGGCCGATCCAGGGCCTGATCCGCCACTTCCGCCCGGAAATCGAACGCCGGATCGCGGAAAAGAATGGCGGCGAGATGCTGGAGGCTGCGGAGTAAGATGGGCTTGGTCTATCAGAAAATCCGCATCTTCAATGCGGCGCGGCCCGAATTGGAGGAGGTCGAAGCGAAGGCGCTTGTCGATTCCGGCGCGATTGACCTTTGCATTCCCAAACACGTCGTCAATCAGCTGAAGTTGCAGACGCTGGAACAGCGCGAAGTGACGACGGCTGATGGCAACAAGCAGGTGGTCGATTATGTCGGCCCGATCATGGTCGAAGTTTTTGGTCGCAAAGCCTTTACCGGGGCCATGGTGATGGGTGACGTGGTTCTGTTGGGTGCAATCCCGATGGAATCGATGGACGTCCTCATCGACCCACGTCGCCAGATTCTCGTCCCCAACCCTGAAAATCCGAACATACCCGGCGCAATGGCGATGGGTGTTCGTCATCCGCGAAAGGCGGCGGACTAATGCCTAAAGTCACCGTAGACGGCCTCGAACTTGAAGTTCCCGCTGGTGCCACTGTGCTCCAGGCGTGCGAGCTTGCGGGCAAGGAAATTCCGCGCTTCTGCTATCATGAGCGCCTCTCCATTGCGGGCAATTGTCGCATGTGTCTGGTCGAGGTGGCTCCGGGGCCGCCCAAGCCGCAGGCGTCTTGCGCGCTGCCCGCTTCGGAAGGTCAGGTCATCAAGACCGACAGCCCGATGGTGAAGAAGGCGCGCGAAGGGGTGATGGAGTTTCTCCTCATCAACCACCCGCTTGATTGCCCGATTTGCGATCAGGGCGGCGAGTGCGATTTGCAGGACCAGTCGGTCGCTTATGGGCGCGGCACCTCTCGCTATGATGAGAATAAGCGCGCGGTGACCGAGAAATATATGGGCCCCATCGTCAAGACGGTGATGACCCGCTGCATCCAGTGCACGCGCTGCGTCCGCTTTGCCGAGGAAGTGGCGGGCGTGGAAGAAATCGGTGCGGTGTTCCGTGGCGAAAATATGCAGATCACCAGCTACCTTGAAAAGGCGGTGACGAGCGAACTTTCAGGCAATGTCGTGGATCTCTGCCCGGTTGGTGCGCTGACCGCGCGGCCTTATGCGTTTGAAGCGCGGCCTTGGGAGCTGAAGAAGACGCCCGCGATTGACGTGATGGATGCGGTGGGCACCAACATCCGACTGGATGCCCGGGGCCGTGCCGTGCTGCGCGCCGTGCCGCGCATCAACGAAGATGTGAATGAGGAATGGGCGCACGACAAGACGCGCTGGGCGGTTGATGGCCTGCTCCATCGTCGCCTCGATCAGCCCTATGTCCGCTCGGGTGGCAAGCTGGCTCCGGCGAGCTGGGAAGAGGCGTTTGCGGCGATTGCGGCTGTGAAGCATGGCGGCTCGGTCGCTGCGATTGCGGGCGACATGCAAGACTGCGAAACCATGTTCGCCGCGCGCGAACTGGTGAGCGCACTCGGCGGTTCGCTGCTCGAAGGGCGTCAGACTGGTCTGGCTTATGACGTGTCGAGCCTTGCCGCTGTCGCGTTCAACACGCCGATTGCGCAGATCGAAAATGCCGATGTGATCCTGCTCGTCGGCTCCGACCTGCGCCATGAAGCGCCGCTGATCAACACGCGCGTGCAAAAGGCCGTGCGCAAGAAGGGCGCGAAGGTTTTCGCCATCGGCCCCGAAGTCGACTTGACCTACAAGACCGAGTGGCTGGGCGATGCGCTGAACCTGCTCACCCGCAGCCCCAAGGCGCTGACCGATGCGCTCAAGAGCGCCGAACGCCCGGTGATCATCCTCGGCGGTGGTGCCCTGCGTTATGCCGGTGCGCATGGCGCGGCGCTGGCCTTTGCCAAGAAGCACAAGATCGTGCGGGATGGCTGGAACGGCTTCAACGTCACGCACTTTGCAGCGGCCCGCATGGGCGGGCTGATGCTCGGCTATGCGCATGAAGGCGGCATCAAGGCGCTGGCGGAAAAAGCCCCCAAGCTGGCCTTCTTCCTCGGCGCGGACGAGGTGGATTACAGCCTCTTTGCCAAGAGCTTCAAAGTCTATGTCGGCCATCATGGCGATGCCGGGGCGCACGCGGCGGACGTGATCCTGCCGGGCGCAGCCTACACCGAAAAGGCAGGCACTTACGTCAACAATGAAGGCCGGGTGCAACGCGGCGAGCGCGCCGTCTTCCCGCCGGGCGATGCCCGCGAAGACTGGGCGATCTTCCGCGCTTTGTCTCAGGTGCTGGGCCAGACGCTGCCGTTTGACAGCTTCGACGCGCTGCGCGCCGCAATGGCTGCATCCGTCCCCGCGCTGGGCGTGGAAGGCCTCGCCGGTTACGCTTGGAACCCGCCCGCGCTCGATGCCAAGCCCGATGGCGTGATCGCCGACTATCCGATCAAGGATTTCTACCTGACCAACGCCATCTGCCGCGCATCCCCCACGATGCAGCGTTGCTCCAGCGAACTGGTGCATGGCGAAGAGTGGCTGGAGGCTGCGGAATGAGGCTGCAACTTTGGACCCCCGCACCGTTCGTCCTGGGCTTGTCGAAGGACTGTTTTTCTTCTGGGTGCCGCGCTGAAAAGGGAGGGCAGGGCTTCGACAAGCTCAGCCCGAACGGTGATGTGGGCGGGCAAGGAGTGAACCAATGACCTATACCCAATGGTTCCAGTCCTGGGCCGGTGAGAATCTCGGCTGGCTGATTAGCCATATCACGCTGATCCTGCTGATCGCCCTGCCGTTGATGCTGGCCGTGGCCATGATCATTTACGCCGATCGCAAGATCTGGGCGGCGATGGCGCTGCGGCGCGGGCCGAACGTGGTGGGGCCGCTGGGCCTGCTGCAATCCTTCGCGGATGGCCTGAAGGTCATGTTGCAGGAAACGATCATCCCCTCTGCCGCGAACCGGGGCCTGTTCCTGCTCGCGCCGATCATCACCTTCACGGTGGCGCAGATTGTGTGGGCGGTGATCCCGTTCGGCACCAAGATGGTGCTGGCGGATATCAATGTTGGCCTGCTCTACATTCTCGCGGCGTCCTCGCTCGGCGTGTACGGCGTGATCATTGCGGGCTGGGCGTCCAACTCCAAATACCCCTTTTATTCGGCGCTCCGTGCGGCGGCGCAGATGGTGTCTTATGAAGTCTCGATCGGCTTCATCATCATCGGCGTGGTGCTGTGGGCAGACAGCTTCAACCTGTCGACCATTGTCGAGGCGCAGAAGGGTGCGGGCGTGCTGCCCTTCCTCAACGGCTTTGGCTTCAACCCTTTGCTGTTTCCGCTGGCGGTGATGTTCCTTATCTCGGCGCTCGCTGAAACGGCGCGTCCGCCGTTCGACCTCACCGAGGCGGAGAGTGAGTTGGTCGCGGGCTATCAGACCGAATACAGCTCGATGGCGTTCGCGCTCTACTGGCTGGGCGAATATGCCAATGTCATCCTGATGTGCGCGCTCAATGCCGTGCTGTTCTGGGGTGGCTATCTGCCGCCGGTCGATTGGGCACCGCTCTATGCCGTGCCGGGCATCGTCTGGCTGTTTGTGAAGATCCTGATCTTCTTCTTCATCTTCTCATGGATCAAGGCGACGGTCCCGCGTTACCGCTATGACCAGCTGATGCGGCTGGGCTGGAAGGTGTTCCTGCCGCTGTCTCTGCTGTTCGTCTTCCTGATTTCGGGCTGGCTCATGTATACGAGGTACGGCAAAGCTGCCCCTGCGAGCACGGCTGAAGAAGCAATCGTCTACAAATGTACGTATGGGCAGGATGGTCAACATAACGACCCAAACGCTCTGACCCTTCTCGCCAAGGTTGTACTTCCGGTAGAGTCAGGCGTTACGAATTTTAGGAATGGAAATCGGTGGAATTTGACACTGCCGGACGGTCGGGATGTCACGGCTGACCCATTTGAATATAATGCGGGTGGTCTGGGCGGTTCCCAAGGCATCCAGTGGAAAGATAATTCTGGAGCTATCAAGAAGGCCTACATCTTCTACAGCGATGCCATCGCCAACGGCGGGTGGTCTAACGTAGCAATTTCTCTTGATGCAGTGCCTCAGGATGGACAGCCATTCTACCCGTCAAAGGGCTATTTTTGCCTCCCTACGAAGAACAATGATGGACGGACCATTTTGAAATGAGCACCATCGCCCACCTCATCAAGACCTTCACCCTGTGGGAGTTTGTGAAGGCCCACGCCCTCACCTTGAAGTATTTTTTCAAGCCCAAGGTGACGATCAACTATCCTTACGAAAAGAACCCGATTTCGCCGCGATTCCGGGGGGAACATGCGTTGCGCCGTTATCCCAATGGCGAGGAACGCTGCATTGCGTGCAAGCTGTGCGAGGCGATTTGTCCGGCGCAGGCGATCACCATCGAGGCCGAACCGCGTGAGGATGGCAGCCGCCGCA
>CALMZE010000132.1 GCA_937870585.1 uncultured Sphingomonadales bacterium
CGACCACCGAGATCTACACTCTTTCCCTACACGACGCTCTTCCGATCTCACCGGCACCGAGGACCGCGACTGGCTGGATGCCAATTCCGAACTCAAAGCGAAGATCGAAGCGATCCGGCTTGCCGTGGGTGAGGGGATGAATCTGGGCGATGTGAAGGACAAGAGCGTCCCCAAGATGATGCTGGTCTCGCCGCCCCGCAATGGCGGCGGGGTGACGGTGCGCAGCTTCATCCCGCCCGGCGCCCATGCCACGATCGGCGTGCTGGGGGCGGTGAGCGTGGCGACGGCCTGCCTCATCCCCGGCTCTCCGGCGGCGGAGGTCGCGGAGATTCCGGACGGATTGCGCAAGACGCTGTCTGTGGAGCACCCGACCGGCGAAATGAGCTGCGTGCTGGAACTGGACGAAGCAGGTGCGGTCAAATCAGCCGCGCTGTTGCGGACGGCGCGCAAGCTGATGGATGGAATCGTTTTTGGATAAGCTCCGTTCGTCCTGAGCCTGCCGAAGGACTGACTTTTCTTGTTGGCTTTGTGTCTTAGCGTGAGGCGATTGGAACGCACACCAAGACACAAAGCCAACAAGGGCAAGAAGAACGGCAGTCCTTCGGCAGGCTCAGGACAAACGGGTTTGGGAGTGGATATGAGCGAGAGAATTACCAGCTGGCATTCGGCCCCATCAAAGCCGCGCTACACGCCGCCCCCCGGCGCAGTCGATGCGCACTGCCATGTCTTTGGCCCGATGGCGGACTTTCCGTTCAGCGCGAAGGCGAAATATCTGCCCGACGATGCCGGGCCGGATAAGCTGTTTGCCCTGCGCGACCATCTGGGATTTACCCGGAACGTCATCGTTCAGGCGAGCTGCCACGGCACAGACAATGCCGCGACACTCAATGGCATTGCCCAATCGAACGGCAAGGCGCGTGGCGTGGCGGTGGTCGATCCCGCCATCTCAGCCGACGCGTTGCAAGCCCTGCATGATGGCGGCATTCGGGGCGTGCGCTTCAACTTCCTCAAAAGGCTGGTGGATGATGCGCCCAAGGACAAGTTTCTGGAGGTTGCCGCGCGGCTGCCCGCTGGCTGGCATGTCGTCATCTATTTCGAAGCGGACATATTGGAGGAAATGCGTCCCTTCATCGCAGCACTCCCCGTGCCCGTGGTGATCGACCATATGGGCCGCCCCGATGTGTCCCAAGGCCCCGATGGGGCAGACATGAAGGCGTTCCGAAGCCTGCTCGATTCACGGCCAGACATCTGGTTCAAGGCGACCTGCCCCGACCGGCTCGACAGCAAGAACGACCCGTGGGATGATTTCGCCGCAGCCGTCCGCCCTTTGGTGGAGGATTATCCGGATCGCGTGATCTGGGGGACAGATTGGCCGCACCCCAATATGGAAACCAACATTCCCGATGACGGGCATCTGGTCGATATGATCCCGCGTATCGCGGTGAGGGAGGCGTTGCAGCACAAGCTGCTCGCCACCAACCCGATGCGGTTTTCCTGGCGCGAGGAGCTGTGACCCCCCCGCCACAGGGCAGACAGCGCAGGGAGAAGGTGCGCGCGGTGCGCTTCCGGAACGGCAGACAGCAGGCCTGAATCCTGTTCGTCTGATACGCGACGGGCAGCAGCAGCAAGCGTTTCGCCTTCGTCTGTCACGGCGAGACCGAACGAACGCCCGTCGCTGCGGCTGCGGGCGACCAGTTTGCGCGCTTCCAGCCGGGCGATGAGCGGCGCCATATTGGCGCGCTGGATGCCAAGGGCTCGGCACAACTCCGATTGCGTGATGCCGGGATTGGCGCGGATCAGCATCAGAACAGAGGCTTCAGAGGTGCGCAGCCCCAGCGCCCCCATCCGCTTGCCCATATCCTCCATCATCGCAGAAGAGGCGCGACGCAGCGCATAGCCAACCAAGTCTGACAGCGGATCTTTCATCGCGCGGCACTTAACACAAAGCGATTGCACGCTGCAAACGCGATTGCTATATTCGATAACATAAAAGGAGAATCCTCATGACCGATCGTGCCGAAGAAGATACTGTTTCCTATGTCGTGGAAGACGGCATTGGCTGGGTGAAGTTCAACCGCCCCGAAAAGCGCAACTGCATGAGCCCCAAGCTCAACCGCCAGATGAAGAAGGTTCTTGAGGAGCTGGAATTCCGCGAAGACATGAAGGTTCTGGTGCTGACCGGCGAGGGTGATGCCTGGACGGCGGGCATGGATCTGAAGGAATATTTCCGCGAAACCGAAGAGCAGGGCCTGTGGGCCATCCGCAAATCGCAGCGCGAATCCTATGGCTGGTTTGAGCGGCTGCGCTGGTATGAAAAGCCCACCATCGCCATGATCAATGGCTGGTGCTTTGGCGGCGGCTATGGCCCGCTGTTCGGCTGCGACATCGCGATTGCCGCTGAAGACGCGCAATTTGGCCTTTCTGAAATCAACTGGGGCATTTTGCCGGGCGGCGGCGCATCCAAGGTCGCGCAGGAGCTCATGCCGTTCCGCAAGGCCATGTATCACGCCATGATGGGTGAAAACCTCACGGGCAAGCAGGCAGAAGAACAGGGCCTTGTGACCGAAGCCGTGCCTGCCGAGAAGTTGAAGGCGCGCGTTCTGGAAATCGCCAACGCGCTCAAGAAGAAAGACACGAACGCCCTGCGTGCCACCAAGTGGACGATGCGCCGCATGGTCGACATGACCTATGACAATGGTCTGGAATATCAGATCCGCGCACAGGAAGCGCTGCACAGCTTTGGCGGTGCCGCCGCACGCAAGGAAGCTACACGCCAGTTCCTGGACGAAAAGAGCTTCAAGCCCGGACTCGGCACGTTCGATGCGAGCAAAGTGAAGGGGTAAGCCCCAAATTTTCTCCTCCACCGCTCGTCCTGAGCCTGTCGAAGGACTGCCTTTCCTCTCTGATTCCTCAGCAAGAAGAAAGGACGGCCCTTCGACAAGCTCAGGGCGAGCGGGTCGGGGTTGTTCGTTCCATTTTTCGAGACCCGAGACCAACCATGACACTCTGCGATCCCATCTTCACCCATGCCCGCGCCAATCCCGATGCTCTGGCAGTGGCCGATCTCGAAAGCGGGCGGCGCTGGTCCTATGCGGAGCTGGATCGCGCGGTGGACCGGCTGGCGGCTTGGCTGGTAAGTGAGTTCGGGCCGAACAGCGGCGTCCGCGTGGCGACGCTCGCCAAGAATTGCGCGGAAATGGTCATCCTCCACCATGCCGGTGCGCGCGCAGGGACCATCTTCGTGCCGTTCAACTGGCGGCTGGCCGCAGCCGAAATCGAAGCGCTTGCCGCTGATGCCGAGCCCGAGATTGTGTTCCATGATCCCGATTTTGCGCCGCCATCTGCCGCCAAGCGCGCGCTGCCCATCGCTGCAATGTTGGGGCTGGGCCAGGAAGGCGACGCAGCGCCACGCGCCGCGCGGCGTCCGTTCGACGCAGTCGCAACCCTGCTCTACACCTCGGGCACAAGCGGGCGTCCCAAGGGCGTAATGCTCAGCGAAGCGAACAGCTTCTGGGGCTGCGCCAACTTTATCCATGGCAATGACGTGACGATGCGCAGCGTGTTCCTGTGTGACATGCCGCTGTTCCACACCGCCGGGCTCTATGCCGCCGCGCGGGTGCCGATCCAGGCCGGGGCAACGCTGTTGATCACCAAGGGGTTCGATCCGGTGATGACGCTGGAGCGGATGACCGATCCCGCGCTCAAGGTTTCACATTATTTCTCCGTCCCGCAAATGGCGGCGACGCTCTGGAACCAGCCGACGTTTGACGCGACCAAGCTTTCCGGCATCGTCAGCTGGGCGATTGGCGGCGCGCCCAATCCCAAGGCGCAGTCCGAGCGCTTTGTCAGCGCGGGCGTGCGGATTTCGGAAGGCTTTGGCATGTCCGAAACGGGCAGCAACTTTGCCATGCCCGCGCATGATCCGGCTACGCTGCTGCGCAAGGCGGGCAGTTGCGGCCTGCCGCTGCTCACGGTTGAAACCAAGATCGTGGATGAGGACGGAAACGAGGTGCCCACCGGAGAGCGCGGCGAACTTTGGGTGCGTGGGCCATCGGTCGGCATGGGATATTGGAACCAGCCGGAACTGTCCGCCAAGGCCTTTATCGAAGGCGGTTGGTTCGTCACCGGCGATGCCGCGATGATGGATGAAGAGGGCTTTTTCTACATCGTCGATCGCAAGAAGGACATGTACATCTCCGGCGGCGAAAACGTCTATCCCGCTGAAGTGGAAGCGGCGCTCGCCGAACTGGCGGAGATTGGCGAATGCGCCGTGGTGGGCGTGCCCAATGAACGCTGGGGCGAAGTCGGCCGGGCCTATGTCATCCCGGTGCCCGGCAAGAGCATCACGGCCGAAGCCGTGATCGCGCACTGCACCGCGCGGCTCGCAAAATTCAAGGTGCCGCAAACCGCTGTCATCACCGATGCCATCCCACGCACGGCGTCTGGCAAGGTGCAAAAGCACGTGCTGCGTGCCCGCGCGCTGGAGGAAATGGGGCTGGCATAAGCCTTCACACTTTCTTTGCGCGCGGCGATTATAGTCTCGCGCGTGGACAAGACGCCTGAAACCATTGAGGAGTATCGCGCCGCGCTGGCTCTGGCGGATCGCCGTTTTGCGCGTGCGGAAAAGGCGCGGGAAGCGGCGGAACATTTCTTGGAGGTGCGCGGGCGCATCCTCGCCAAGGTCAATGCCGAGCTCAAGAAGCGCGAAAGCGATCTTCTGGAACAGGCCAAGCAGGATGCCCAAAAGCTGCTTCTGGCGCAGGAACTGGCCGAAGTGGCGACCGTCCATGTTTCTGACACGCGCGAACTGATCGGATCGCGCAATCTGGCAACGGTGCTGGGGTGGCGCGGGCCGGTCAATGATCTTGATCAGTTGCTGACGATGATCCATCCGCTCGAAGGGCCTGCTTCGCGCGACTATCTGGAAGGCGAAATTCACGGCCCGAGCGAATCGAGCCGCGACGTGCGCTTCCTCGATCAATCGGGCAAAACGCGCTGGCTGCGCTGGACCATCCAGTCCAGCACGCAGGATCGGGGCAGCTATCA
Source organism: uncultured Sphingomonadales bacterium (assembly GCA_937870585.1). Classification (GTDB taxonomy): domain Bacteria; phylum Pseudomonadota; class Alphaproteobacteria; order Sphingomonadales; family Sphingomonadaceae; genus Aquisediminimonas. The sequence goes on from CALMZE010000132.1 coordinate 5,047, forward strand.
TGGCGCCGTCCGAGACATTACCCGCGAGCGCCACGCCGAACGCAAAGTGCGGACTTCAGACGCATTGCGCGCAAGGCAGTTGCGCAAACTGGAGCGTGTGTCCAACGAGTTGCGCGCGCGCGTGGCGGACCTCGATCAGCTCAGTACGTCGCTCGAAATCTCCCGCAACCAGGCGATCCGCGCCGATCAGGCCAAATCGCGCTTCCTCGCGATGATGAGCCACGACATTCGCACCCCGATGAACGCCATTCTGGCAACGCTGGACCTGATCGCCGAATCAGACCTTGCACCCGAGCAAAGCCGCCTGATCGAACTGGCGCGCACCAGTGGCGAACAAATGCTGTTCCTGCTGGCAGACATATTGGAAGTGGCGCGGTCAGACGGCTGGACCTTTGATCTGGAGGAAGGGCGCGTCTGCCTGTCCGACTATCTTCACACCATCGTTGATGCCTGGCGTCCGCTGGCGGATCGGCACGGACTGTCGCTCGCGCTCGGGCTGGAAAGCGGGTTGCCGCAATGCATCCGCACCGATGGCGCGCGGCTGCGGCAATTGCTCGACAATCTGATCAGCAATGCCATCAAATATACGCCTTCGGGCAGTGTCCGGGTTCATGCGCGACTGGCGGTTCTCAACCATAGAAAAGCGCTGCGTATCACTGTGTCTGATACCGGGCCGGGCATCCCCCCGGAGCAGCGCGAGCGCCTATTCGAAGACGGGAAGCGCCTGATCCGCGACCCGCTGGAAAGCGGACCGCAAGGCACCGGGCTGGGGCTGGGCATCTGCAAGCGGATTGCCAAGGCGATGAATGCTGAAATCGGTCTGGACAGCGTGGTGGGCCAAGGCAGCAATTTCTGGGTGACCCTGCCGTGTCAGGAATGGCGGCAGGATGAAGAGGCGCAAGCGGGTGCGGGCACATCACCGGAGCGGGCCATCCTGATCGACGGCAGGCCACCCCATTTGCTGGTGGCCGAAGATGTGGAGACCAATCGCATCGTCATGGCCGCGCTGCTCGAACAGCTCCACTGCACCTCCAAAATGGCGGAAGACGGGCTGGGCGCCTTACAGCTCGCCGAAGTGGAGCGGTTTGATGCGATCCTGATGGACGTCTCGATGCCTGTGATGGACGGGATGGAAGCCACGCGGCGCATCCGCGCACGCGGCGGGCTCAATGCTGGCATTCCTATCATCGCCGTCACCGCCTTCGCCGCCGAGGATGAAAAGGCTGCCATTTTGAATGTGGGCATGGATCATGTGCTCTCCAAGCCAGTGAGGCTGGCCAATATGCGCCGCATTCTGGAGGTGGCACTGCTGGGCAAGACCGGCGAACCGGCCCGCCCACAGGAAGGCATTATTCCCGAATTCCGCAGCCGCTCATCAATCAATGAAACTGCGCTGCGCCAGCAGTTGCTGGCCGTGCCTGAAGCCGCACGCAGCAAGCTGGCAGCAACGATCCAGGCCGATCTGGAAAAATGGCTCACCCGCTTCATTGACGCGATGGAAGCCGGTGAGAGCGATGCGGTTGCCACCGCACACCATGCGCTCAAGGGCATCTGCGCCGGGTTCGGGGCAACGGCGTTGGCCGAGGATCTGGCGACCGCGCGTGAAGGTTTCGCCGTCGGCGAAATGCCCTATCGCGAGCATCTCTCCAGCCTGCTGGAGCGCACCTGTTCCGATATCTGCGCGACCTGCGCCAGCCCGGACCGGCGACAGGCTGCGTAGGGTATGACGACTTTCGGCCGGAGCACGGATGAGCGCGGCCCTCAATAGGCCCCTCGCCCCGAAATCACGGCAGGCACTGTCTTTGCAATGAGCTTCAGGTCGGTCACCAAAGACCGGCTCGCCAGATAGTCAATGTCCAGACGGGCCTGTTCTTCGAACGGAATTTCGGCCCGCCCCGAAACCTGCCAGGTGCAGGTCAGCCCCGGCGCGCCACGCAGACGGCCGCGCACATCATCATCATAGGCGAGCACTTCGTTTGGCAATGCCGGGCGCGGACCGACAATCGACATGTCGCCCTTCAAAACGTTGAACAGTTGCGGCAGTTCATCGAGCGACAAGCGCCGCAGCCAGCGACCAACGCGGGTGATGCGGGGATCCTGCTTCATCTTGAAGCAGACGCCATCGCGCTCGCTTTGCGCCCTGATCGCGGCAAGACGTGCTTCAGCATCCACCGCCATGGAGCGGAACTTGAACATCCGGAACGGCTTGCCATCCGCGCCAATCCGGGTCTGGCTAAAGAGAACTGGCCCGCGATCATCGAGCATGATGAACACGCACAAAGCGGCAAGCAGCGGCCCGAGCAGGATCAGGGCGAGCAGCGCAATGCCCAGATCGAGCGAACGCTTGGAAGCCGCTGCATATTGCTCCGCCTTGCCGCGATCAACCCAGGCTTGCACGGACGCGCGCGCGAGAAAGGCGGCATTGCCCAGCAAATAGCGGCGCGCCAGCCGACGTGGTTCCTGCGCCAGACGCCACACCCATTCCATTCCTAATGCGCGTACCGTCTTGGGCGCGCGCGGAATGCTGCCAGAGTAATAATCGAACAAGCCGCCAACCCCCGTTAGTACCGGGACATTGATCCGGTCTCGATGGCGTGCGATCCACTTTTCCTGATGCGGCACGCCCATCCCGACCAGCAAGATGCCCGCGCCCGATGCGTTGATGGCAGCGATCAGCTCCTCATCCGTTTCGCTGCCCAAATAGCCATGATGCGCACCAGCAATGGTCAGGCCGGGGCATTGCTCCAGCATTGCCTTGGCGGCCTTGCGGGCGATTCCGGGCTGACTGCCGAGCAGGAAGACCGGCACCTCCTGCGCAGCGGCTTCGCGGCAGAGCCAGGGGAAAAGATCGGTGCCGTTCAGATTTTCGCCAAGCGATCGGCCTGAAAAGAACGACGCGATGCGCAGGCCGGAACCATCGGGCAGAAGCGCATCGGCGCGCGCCAGTGCCGGTCCATAGCCCGGATCGGTGCGCAATGTGTTGATGCAATGCGCGTTGATGAAGTGGATGATGGTGCGATCCCCGCGCGCCGCGCGCGCCACCACCGCCTCTGCCGCCTCTTCCAGCGTGGCATTGACGAGCGGCAGACCGAACAAGGTGGTCGCAGGCTTTTCATCGAGCGCATCAGCCGGACAAAGGCTGAATCGACCGCGATCAAACCGGAGACGAGTACCCTGCGTGGCAGCGGGCCTGCGGGCAGCGGAATTCTTGGTCATCAGCATCTGGGTCATGGCGCACTCCGAAGGTTGGGAATTTGCCGGAGCCAAAGCACAGGGCGTGCCAGATCAGATTTCTCGCGGGAGACTGCGGGCTTCACCTCTGCCCATCGCTGCGCCGCGTCCGTCCTATTTGCAGCCCGCAAAGCCCTGCATTGCAAAATGCAAAGCGCCACGTCGCATTCCGCAACCGAACCGGTTGGTTCGCGCCCCGCTTTGCCTGAAATTCGCTGAATTCCGGGGTTGGCACGAGCCTTGCTTGTGAAGCTGCAAACGTAAGCAACAGGAATGCGCCTGCCCATGCAAAACAGACTTCGCCGCCTTATCGGTCATGGACCGCTTGCCCTGGGCAAGGGGTTGATGGCCTATGGTCTGGCGGAACTCTCTGTTCGCGTGGTGCGGCTGGTGACGGTCATCCTCATCGCGCGGCAATTGTCGCCAGAGATTGTTGGCGTGGCCGCGCTGTCGCTCACGGTGTTCGAACTGGTGCGCGTGCTGGCCAATGTGGGCATCGGGCAGCGGATCATCGCTGCAGACGCCGCGCATCTGGATGCCACCTGCAACACGGCGCATCGTCTGTTCTGGCTGTGGTGCGGGGGCGTCGCTCTGGTGCAGTTAGGCGTGGCAGGCGTGCTGTGGCTCGGCTTTGATCAGCCGCTTGCCGCACAAATGCTCGCTGTGCTCGCGCTCGTCTATCTCTTCATGCCCGGCGGGCTTGTCTCCTGCTATCTGCTGATGCGCGAAGGCCGGGCGGCGACCACCGCGCGCACCGTCGCCACACAGACGATTGCGGACCATATCCTCTCTGCCGCGCTGCTGCTGATCTGGCAGAGCCCCTGGTCGATCATCCTCCCTAAATTGCTGACAGCCCCGATCTGGCTGGTGCTGACCCGTCGTGCCCGCCCGTGGCAGCCGGCCGCTGCTGCCGGGATGGTGCCCATCATGGCCCTGTTGCGTTTCGGCCTTCCGGTGCTTGCCACCGAGATGATGGCGGCGCTCCGCGTCCAGTTAGACAAGCTGATCATTGCCGCCAGTTTTGGTGTGACGACGCTTGGCACATGGTTCTTCGCCTTCAATGCCGGGATCGGCATCGCGTCCTCGCTGATCACCGCATTCGGTACGCTTGCCTTTCCGGCACTCTGCGCCAGCGATGGCACGGATGCGCGCGCGCGGCTCAAAATGGTCGCGACCATGGGCCTGATGATTTTCGTGCCGATGGTTCTGGCACAATCGCTGCTGGCCCCGCTTTATGTGCCTGTCATTTTCGGCGCGCACTGGGCCCACGCCATTCCGCTGATCGCTGCGCTGTGTCTGGCCGGCATTCCCATGATCTGCGCCACCATCACCACGGCCTGGCTGCGCGCCAGCGGGCGACCGGGTGTGGATGCCATGGCGGCACTCGCGGCAACGCTTGCTTCACTGGCCGGGCTGTGGCTCGGCTGCCAGTCAGGCGCGCCACTTCATGCCGCTGCTGGCTGGGTGGCCGGGACTGCGCTGATCGCTCTACCTTTTGCCGCCTTCACGCTGTGGCGCGCTTTCTCGCCCTCTTCTTCCCCCGTCCTCAAAGAGGCCCTTGCATGACCCCGCCTGCTATTTCCGTGATCATTCCGGTCCATAATGCCACCCGCACTCTGGCTGCCACCGTGCAATCGGTGCTGGCGCAGAGCTTCACCAACTTCGAACTCGTTCTGATCGATGATGGCTCCACCGATGACAGCCTGTCTGTGATGCTCGATCTCGCCATGGCCGATGCGCGCATCCATGTGCTCGCCCAGTCAAACAAGGGCGTCGCTGCCACCCGCAATCTGGGTGTGGAGAGCAGCAGTGCGCCGCTCATCGCCTTTCTGGATGCCGATGATCTCTGGCACAAAGAGAAGCTCGCCCGCCATGTCGCCTTCCACAAGGCGGATGCAGATGTGGACGTCAGCTATGCGCGCATCGCCTTCATCGATCCCAAGGCAGAGCATGGCCGCGGCGCGCGCACAACCTCGTCCATTGAACGCGGTGTGCTGACCCTCCAGCAGATTCTTGCCGAAAATCCGGTCTGCACCATGTCCAACATGGTGGTGACGCGGGCCTGTTTCGATCTGGTCGGGCCGTTTCTGGCTGATATGTCGTTCGCCGAAGATCAGGAGTGGCTGGCCCGCGCGGCGGATCGCGGCTTCGTGATTGAAGGGCTGGATGAGGTCCTGGTGGATTACCGGCTCAGCCATGACGGCCTGTCTGTCAATCTGGAGCGGATGCACGCCGGATGGCAGCATCTCGCGTCACTCTATCGCCTGCCCGCCGAGCTGCGCGCTGCCGAAGCCGTCTATTGCCGCTACCTTGCCCGCCGCGCGCTGCGTTCTGGCGCCCCGGCCGCCCGTGCCCGCGATTGGGCGTGGAAGGGCATGAAACTCGATGCCGCAGCCTTCCTGTCCGATGCGAGACGCGGCTGGATGACCCTGCTCAGCGCCCTCATCGCTCCCCTTCTGCCCCGTGCCGCGCGCCTGCGCGTTTTTGCCTGACCTATTTCCCCAAGGAGACCAACCATGACCACGCGCCGCGTATCCGTCATTATGCCCGTTTACAATGTCCGCACCTATGTGGCCGAAGCGGTGCAATCGGTGCTCGATCAGAGCTTTGCCGATTTCGAACTGCTGGTGATCGACGATGGCAGCACCGATGAAAGCATCTCAATTGTCCGCACGTTCAAGGATCCGCGCATCCGCGTGATCGCGCAGGTCAATCGCGGCTTGGCTGGTGCCCGCAACACCGGCATTGCCCATGCGCGCGGCGACTATATCGCGTTGCTCGATTCGGATGATCGCTGGCTGAAGGACAAGCTCACCCTCCACGTCATCCACCTCGATACCAATCCGGATGTCGGCGTGTCCTATTCCGGATCACGGCTGATTGATGCGGCCGGTGAGCCGTTGCGTCAGGCGCAGCGCCCCCGGCTGGAGCAGGTGCGCGCAGAGGATATCTTTTGTCGGAACCCGGTTGGCAATGGCTCGGCGGCGGTCATCCGTCGCAGCGTGCTCGATCAGGTGGCCTTCGCGCACCCGGTGGAACGGGAGCGGACCTGCTGGTTCGATGAGAGCTTCCGCCAGTCCGAAGACATTGAACTCTGGATGCGCCTTGCGCTGGCGGCACATTGCCGTTTTGACGGGATCGAGCCCCTGCTCACCGAATATCGCATCGTGGCGGGCGGCCTGTCCGCCAATGTCACGCGCCAGTTTGAAAGCTGGCTCGCCATGTTTGACAAGGTGCGCGCCATCGATCCGGCCTTTGCCGCGCGGCACGGTGCGCGGGCGCGGGCTTACCAATTGCGTTACCTCGCCCGCCGTTCGGTGCAGATGGGCGATGGCAGCTTTGCCCTGATGCTGGTGCGCGAGGCGTTCCAGTCGAGCCTGAAGCCGCTCTTTGAAGAGCCCGTGAAGACGCTCACCACCTGCGTAGCCGCGCTCATCGCCCGCGTGGTGCGCCCGGAAACGCTGGTGGCGCTCGCTGGCCGCTGGACCGGCGGAAAGGTCGTCGCATGAGCCGCATCAAACTCGTCAATCTGCTCGATGATTTCACGCTGGGCGGCGTCACCAAGGGGCTGGCCATTTTCGATTCGGCCCCCGTCCGGGAAATCGCCGATTGCGAGACGCTGCCCATCAACAGCGAGGCGATGATTGCGCCTGCGCTCGATGCGGACATCATCATTACCCACTTCCCGCCCAACTGGATGCGGCTGGTGTTTCTTGGGTTGCTGCGCGCGCGCAATCCCAAAGCGACGCTGATTCATGTTGAACACAGCTATTCGGGTGACTGGGAAGACCAGCATGTGCCGCACCGCGCGCGCTTTCGCCTGATGATGAAATGGGCGCTGTCCATGGTCGATCACGTCGTCTGCGTTTCAAACCGTCAGGCGCACTGGTTGATGGAGGGTGACATGGTTGAGCCCCATCGGCTCGATGTGATCTATCCCTCCTCCCAACCCAAGGGTCTGGATGCCATTCCTCTCCCTGAATTCGGGCAAGATCGCCCGCTGGTGGTGGGGGCCTATGGCCGTTATGCGCCCGCCAAGGGGTTTGATCGCCTGATCAATGCGTTCAAGCGACTCGGCGCAGACGATAATCTGGAGCTGCTGCTCGGCGGTTTTGGTCCCGAGGAAGAGGCATTGACGGCACAGGCCGCCGATTGCCCGCGCATCCGCTTTGCCGGGAAGATCAGCGATCTGCCCGTCTATCTGGCGCAGTGCGATGTCATTGCCGTGCCCTCCCGCTTTGAAGCCTATGGGCAGGTTGCCAACGAAGCGCGTGAGGCGGGGCGCCCCATTCTGGTTTCGACAGCGGGCGGTCTGCCCGAACAGGTTGGTTCCGCCGGGCTCGTCGTCGATTGTGCAGATCCCGATGCGCTGCTGGCCGCACTTCAGTGCCTGCCGGTCATGCCGTTGGCGCACATGGCGCAAGCCGGACGGGCAGCGACGCAGAATTGCGGCGCAGAGCGGGCCGAGGCCTGGGCGCGCCTGATCCGCACCTTCAAACCGCGTTCCCCAGAACGGAAGTCCCTTCGGGTCGCCACGCGCCAGCCTGCCTGAGCGCGCCCGCTTCCGTTCAACCCTGTCAGCCCCGTCGTGCCCGGTTCGTCTCCTGCACGGCGGGGCTGATTTGTGTATAGCTTGCTGCGATGCTTGGGAGACGACGATGGCTCCGCCCGCATCCGTTCGTCCTGAGAAGCCGTTGAATTCGGAGTGCAGCGAAGGCTGAAGCGGCATATCGAAGGACACCCTTCGATATGAGCTTTCGCATTCGCTCAATCTCTACTCAGCGCAAACGGTGTGGGTCCGAGTCTCATCGACACTCATAGGCTCGGCCGTCACCTTCCGAAGCCCCACCCCGATCAGCACCAGAGCGGGCCAGCAGAGATAGGTGAGCACCTCCAGATTTTCGCCAAAGCTGTAGAGCGCATAGACCAAAGCCATAGCGAGCGCGGTGCGGCCCGCCCGGTCGCGCATCGCAGCCTTGATGCAAGCGAGCACTGTGGCGGCCATGGGCAAAGCAAGCGACAAGAGCCCCGCAAACCCCTTCACGAACAGCAGGCCATACCAGCTGTGATGGCTGCCAATCGGCATATATTCCACCAGATGCGGGCCGCGTTCAACAATGCCATGGCCGAACCACCAGGCTTCATTCTGCCAGCGTTCGATGGCGATGCGGCCCAGTGTCGCGCGGACACGCGTCGAGTCAGCGCGCGCTCCGGCAAAATCGGCCTGCGCCTTTTCGGCAAAGGCGATCAGCGCGGGTGCAAACCAGCTGCCCAGCACCAGCACCGGAACCCCCGCAAACCATGTCCCTGCCCGGCCAAGGCGCGAGGCCCCCCAGGCAAGCGGCCAGATCACTGCCAGCGCCACGAGAGCCAGCCGCGATTGGGAGAGGAGCGCCACCGCAAGCCCGGCCGCAATGCCGATGATCTTCCAGCGCAGGTCTTTCTCTTCAAGCGCACAGATCAGATGGATGACCGCAATCATCCCCGCAGCGGGAGACCAGGGCGCATAGAATTGCCAGCGCGGCGTCCCCACACCCGGCTCCAGCGTGTAGAGCACGGCGGCGAAATATTCATCGCCCGATCCGCCCAGCACCTTGAGCGGGGAGACCCAGAGCGTTTCTGGCAGGCCGATAAAGGGCGCGGCGAGGAAGAGAGGCAGCAGGATCAGTGTCTGTTTGCCGAGTTTGCAGACCGCGCGGTAAATCACTTCGTCCCGGATCGGCAGCGCGGCTCCCGCGAGCGGAAAGAGCGCAATCAGCGCCCAGCCCTTTGCCCAGCCAACCGCAGACTTGATCGTCTGCGCCGTGCCCAGGCTGAAATTGGCATGGCCGAGCAGAAGGACGACCAGCATCGCTGCCATCCCGGCCAACCACAGCTTGATGGTGAAACCGATGGCGACACCACGCTCCTCCGGCGGCAGAGCAGGCCCGAAATACCAGCTGCGCACCACCAGCACCGCCAGCGTCCACCCCAGAACAGGGCCTGCCATATAGAGGCCCCCGACCAGCCAGAGGATCCAGCTGGCCGTGATCGTTCCGGCGATCAGGCGTTCGGGAAGAATTTGCGGATGATCGGTTGACGCAGCCATATCAGACCAAATCCGATGAGGAGGAGGATGGAGGCCGCCACAGCCCCGCCCAGCGCAATCAGCGCAGAGGGGCTGGAGCGGGTGCGCGGTAGCGAGGGTTCTTCAAGCGTCTGCACCAGCGGGTAAGACGCGAACGGATCGAGCTTGTTCGTGTCCAGCCGGGCCAGCGCGGAAGAGAAGACCGCTTCAGCCACGCGGTGATCGCGCGTCAGATCAGCGAGGATCGAGGCTTTGCCCACCAGCTCACCGGCCTTGCCCTGTTGGCGCGAAAGATCGCCCCGAATTTCGGACAGCGCCGCGCCTGAGCCTGCCCGCTTCACATCGGCCACGATCATCCCCTCCATCAGCGAGGATCGCCCGTCCGACACAGAGAGGTCAACCGTCTTCATCAGCGCGCCTTCCGACAAGCCGGTCAGTTCACGGCCCCTTTTTGCGAGCGCATGGCGCAGCGCATCACGTTCGCCGCCAGCCTGCGCCATTTCGGCATGGGCCTCACCCAAGGTCGCGGACTTTTGCTCGGCATCGGCGTCAAGCGCGGCATAGCGTTCGACAAGCCTCTGGAAAACCGGATCGGACCTCAGCCGCAGTGTGGCGTTCGCGCTCCCCATGCCCGCGCCAAGCGTGCCTGAGTAACGGCGCGTTTCCGCCGCCTGCTGGCGCAGTGCCGTGCGTGCTTCGCGCTCGCGTTCCCGCAGCGCATCGATATTGGCGATGCGCGTGTTGAACTGGTCGAGCGAGACAAGGCCGTTCGCCGCCTGAAATCGGATCAGCTTCTGCTGCGCATCACGCACCTTGGCTTCCAGCTCTTTCAGATGCCGCGCATCAGACACTTCGCGCACGGCGGCTTCATCGGCGCGCAGCCGGTCGAGCTGCTTGAGGAACGCCGCGCGGAGTGCCGTGGCCCGCGCCCGCGCCTGCGCTGGAGTGCCGCCGCTCAACTGCACTTCGATCAGATTGGTCTGATCGGTCAGCTTGACGATGGGATCGGGAAAGCCATTCTCATCCTCTCCCACCGTGCGCGCTGCTTGCCGCATGGTCACATCGGCCATCAGCAGGCGCTTGTAATTCTCGGTCGGGCTCAGTGTGGTGCTGGAAAAGGCCGAAGAGGCGGAGGATTGCGCCTGGCCGATGCTCTCCACATTCATCGAACTGCCCACGCCAGAGCCGGGCAGGATCAGCGTGAAGCTGCTGGTGTAGCGTGCCGGAGCCAGCGCCAGATATGCCCCGGTCAGCAGCCAGATTGCAGCAAGCGAGGGGGCTATGGCCGCCACATAGCGCTTGTAGCGGCCCGGCGTCGGCAGTCCGTCTCGAACCGAATACCAGACGCGCAGCAGGAAGCGGGGCTTTTCGATAACCTGATGCAGCATCTTACTGGCCCATATTCTTGAGGAGCACGGCAGGCGTGATGGTCTCTCCGATCACGCTCACCACATCGCGCAGGTTCATCGCGGCGGAATCATAGCAGGCGATGGCATCGCCTGGCATCAGCCACGGATCGACTGCATCGCGATTGGCTTCACGCACCAGCTTCTCCACCGAGCGGGAGGTGACCACCGATTGCCCGTTCACCGGATTACGCGACATCAGCACGCCACTGCGTCCGGCATTCATCGCGGAGCCACCCACGCAATTGGCCGTCACCAGCGCCTGGCTGAAGCGCGTGCCATAGGGCAGGCTGGTCGAATCCTTGCCGATGGCAGACATGGCATTGCTCGGGGCCGGGCGCGACAGGTTGGAGATGAAGACGCGAATGCCTGGCGGCGTGATCTGCGATGGGCGTACCAGCGCGTCTTTCAGGCACCCGGTCGAAGCCACCACGATCCGGTCTCCTGCGGTCACGGGCACATCGTCCGCTGCAAAGCCGCCCAGCGCACCACTCAAGTCAAGCCGCGCATATTGGCCGCCGCGGAACAGATAGATGGCCGACGGGTCTGCATCAGGCCGGATGCCGCCCGCAGCCCGCAAGGCGGTGCTGACGCTGCGGCCTACATTCAGATCCCCCGAGACGATGTTGGACAGGTTGAGGTTGCGCACCTCGGCCTGCCGCTCGCCCACGCGCACCGTGCCGCCTTCGAACACGGCCCCGGCAACGGAAACGGGCACGCCCGCCAGTTCGACTTGCTCTAGCCGAACGCCGTTGGAGAGAGGACGAATCAGCCGGGCCGCGATCAGGTGCGCAGTTATGCTGCGCTCAACTTCAGAGAGCATATGCCCGGCCGCCTCGATCCGCAGGCTACCAGCCAGCTGGATCATCCCGTCAGCCGCGATGACATAGCTGCCCGTCAGCAAGCTCTTGTCTCCGGCAACGGTCAGCCGCAGCCGGTCACCCGCCGCCAGCATATCGGGCGCAAGCGCGAAACTCGCCGACGGCACCTCGCTCCATCCTGCCAGTGCTGGCAGCGTGGCGTGCGGGCGGCACGCGTTCTGGTCTGGCAAGGCCTGCTGCACGGCATAGGCGCTGCCAGGCGCATTGCGCGGCGTCGGCATGGTCGCACAGGCCGAGAGCAGCAGGGAAGACAGGAGCAATAGGGAAGACTTGCGAGACATGGACCAACACCTCGATTGAGTTGCCCCGCCGTTCGCAAGTTGCGTGCCAATTGCCCGCAACAAACGGAATCTCGCCATTTTCGCATTTTGCATGGCTCTCGCAAAACCACCGTTTGCGAAATGCAAAGACTTTGCGTTGCACAATGCAAAGACGGATCATTGCAGAGTGCGAATCCCAAGAGCGAGGACCACACAAAGCCTTGGAAATCCGCAGTTGGCACGATTGCTGCTTGCACATCCGCCATATGGACAGGGATTCGATCATGAAGGGTGTGATTTTCACCGAGCTGATTCGCTTCATGGAGGTGCAGTCTGCGGCTTTTGCCGATGAAGTTGTGCGCGATGCGCAGCTTCCCAATGACGGGGCCTATACCAGCGTTGGCAGCTATCCAACCGAGCAGGCGCTGGCGTTGATCCATGCCGCCTCTCGCCTGTCAGGCCAGAGCGAGGAAGAATTGTGCCGTCGGTTTGGCAACTTCCTGTTCTCCCGTTTTCTGATCCTCTTTCCGCACATCACCAGCGCCTACACAACAGCGGAGGCATTGCTGGGCCATGTCGGCACGCACATCCATGATGAAGTCTGCGTGCTCTACCCCGATTCCCGCCCACCGCAGATCACCACGCGGCAAGACGGCACCCGCACCATCATGACCTACCAGTCGCACCGCCCGATGGCCGTGATCGCCTTCGGGCTGATCCAGGGCTGCATGGCGCATTATGGCGATCCGCGCAGCATCAGCTGGAGTGCCAGCAGCCGAGGACGCGCGGCAACCTTCATCCTCTCGGAGACCGCCCATGGCTGATCCCATGATCCTGATCGTCGAAGATATTGCCTCTCTGGCACTCGCCTATTCCGCCCAATTGGAAGCGGCTGGTTTTGCCTGCCAGACGGTCAGCACCGGCACCGAGGCGGTGGATCTGCTTTCGCGCCCGCTTAACGCCATCGGGGCAGTGCTGCTCGATTTGCAATTGCCTGACATGGATGGTCTGAGCCTGATGCGCGCCCACCCCGATCTCGTTGAGCGGCATCCCTTCATCGTCGCCACGGCAGACGGCTCGATTGCCCGCGCAATCGAGGCAATGCGGCTGGGTGCCTTCGACTTTCTGGTGAAACCGCTCGCGGCCCACCGGCTTGTCACGATCATGAAGAGCGCGCTGGAAACCATGCCGCAGCATGGCGTTGACCAATGCACGCCGGTGCAGCCAAGCTCGGCTCAAGGCTATATGGGCTTTATCGGCATGTCGCCGCCGATGCAGACGGTCTATCGTCAGATCGCCAACGTCGCCCGCTCGCGCGCGACCGTGTTCATCACCGGCGAAAGTGGCACCGGCAAGGAGGTGTGCGCCGAATCGATCCACAAGGCGAGCCCGCGCGCGGCCCGCCCATTCATCGCCATCAATTGTGGGGCGATTCCTGAAGATCTGCTTGAATCCGAATTGTTCGGCCATTTGAAAGGTTCTTTCACCGGGGCTGTGTCAGACCGGATTGGCGCGGTACAGGCGGCACATGGCGGCACGCTATTCCTTGACGAAATCTGCGAGATGGAGCCCAAATTGCAGGTTAAGCTGCTGCGCTTCCTCCAGACTGGAACGATACAGCGCGTCGGCTCTGCGCGCACAGAGGATGTGGATGTGCGCATCATCTGTGCGACCAACCGCAACCCGGAAGCCGAAGTGGCGGCAGGCCGTTTCAGGGAAGATCTCTATTACCGTCTGGCTGTGGTCCCGCTGGAGATGCCGCCCTTGCGCGCGCGTGGCGTGGACATTGCACTGTTGGCGAACGCGTTCCTCAAACGCTATGGTGAGGAGGAAGGCAAAGCGTTTAACCCCATTACGCCCGTCGTGATTCAGGCGTTGGGCCAGCACCTCTGGCCGGGCAATGTGCGCGAGTTGCAGAATCTTATCCGCCGCGCGGCTGTCTTGCACTCCGGACCAGATCTGCCGCTGGATGTGATCCCGCGCGCTGCGCTGCCTGCCGTATCAGAACCCGTCATGGTTCCGAAGGCCATGGTGGCCCTGCCTCCCTCACAGCCGAGCATGGCCTTGCTCAACAGCCTGACCGGGCTGACACTGGAAGAAATTGAACGCATCGCCATCGAAAACGCCATTGATCAGGCGGGCGGCAGCTTGCCCGTTGCTGCGCGGATGCTGGGGGTCAGCCCCTCTACATTGTATCGCAAGCGCGAGCGATGGACGGCACAGTCAAGCGTCGCCTGACATAAGAAAAGGCCCGGACGTTTCCGCCCGGGCCGATTCTTCTTACCGAAACCGGAAGGTTCAGGCGGCAGCCTTCGCCTTGCGGCGACGGGCAAAGGCGAGACCGCCCAGACCCAGAGCCAGCAGACCAGCCATGCCGGGTTCCGGAACCGAGGTGCCCGGATCAACCGAATAGGACTTGATCGTGGTCAGATAGTCACCGCCGGTGATAGGATCGCCCCACCAGGCCCACAGATTGATGCCCGTGCCGGACATGATCAGCTTCTGCGGGTGGGTCGTGGTCGAATACAGGGGATTGTCGGTCACCCACGAACCGTTGATCAGACGCGTGCCGGTCAGATCGCTGAGGACCGCCGTGAAGGTCGGGGCAGCACCGCCTGCAAAGGTTGCGAACGCGCTGCTGACCATAGCCGCGTTGATCGTGGCACCAGTGAAGGTCGCGCTGTTGGTCGCGGTGTTGATCGACAGCTTGTCGTTGTTGGTCATGGTGTAGTTGTAAATTGCGGCCGACGCGGGCGTGCTGACAGCAGCACCCAGGCAGATGGCAGCAATAGCGGAGAGGAGATTCTTCTTTTTCATAACTCGTCACACCCTTTTCAAAGGTCCGGCTTGTTAACCAATTTTGGCCGGCACCGATTTCAGTCTGGCTGCGCAAATTCACATCAAATTTACGAAGTGCTCATACTAATGTCCGCATGATCACCGTGAAACAACACTTCAAAATAGTTAACCTGGCGCTGGCTGCCGCTTTGATGGTAAACGCAGGTTGCTCTTCCATTGGCGGTGATCCCGCCAAGGCTGCCCAAGCCGCCATGGACACGTTCGACTATGAAACCGCGCGCGTCCATCTGGCGAATGCCTTGAAGGAGAATGCCAACGATCCGGCATTGATCTTCCTCGAAGGTCAGCTTGCTCTGGCTTCGGGCGATGCCGAACGCGCCAAGACCAACTTTGAACGACTCGCGCGCGATCCCCAATGGGCGGACAAGGCTGTGCCTCTGCTGGCCAAGGCACAACTCATGGGCGGTAATCCCGAACTCGCCCTGCAAACGCTTGCGTCCGCACCCAAGCCCAGCGCAATGGGCCATGCCGTTTCGGTGTCTTGCAAACTCACACAGGGCAAGGGTGATGAAGCCGAGGCCGAACTGGATAGCGCCTTGGCCGCCTTCCCCGATTCGCTTGATCTGGGCGTCATTGATGGCGGGCGGGCCTTGGCCAAGGGCGAGACAGACCGTGCCCAAACTGTTGCAGACCGACTCTTGGCTGCCCATGCAAACAACCCCGAAGCGCTGATGCTGGCAGGCCGCGTGGCATTGGTCCGCAAGGATCTCGACAAAGCCGCCGAACATTTTGCGGCTGTCATCAAGCACCAGTCCGGACACCAGACCGCGTTGCTGGCTCTCGCTGCAATTGCGCGCGACAAGGGTGATGCCAAGACAGCAACCGAATATGCGAAAAAGGCGTATAGCAAATCCCCCGGCAATCCGGTCGCGACCTATTTTCTGGCCGAAATGGCGCTCGATTCGAACGACCTGAAGGGCGCTGCCAAGCTGCTGCAAGGCGTGGAAGAAGCGCAGAACCAGTTGCCTGCGCTCGCCATGTTGAACGGTCTGCTCGCGGCGAGGCAGAATAATCACGAACAGGCCATTGCCCATCTCCAGCGCTATTTCTCGCTCGGCGGAGACGATGAGCGCGCTCGCCTGACGCTCGCGGCGTCGCTCTATGCGGGCGGCGATAAGGCGAACGCCTGGACCACTCTGCAACCTCTGGCAGATGCAGCCAACGCCAGCGCGCCCGCTCTCAAGTTGGCAGCGGCACTTGCAACTGAACTGAAGTTGCCCACGGCATCAAACTACGCTGCGCGCTCAGCAAAAGCGGGAACAGCGGACCCCATTTCTGCGGAGATGAAGGCTGCCGATGCGGCGATTCGCGCAGGGAACTGGAAGAAGGCTGATGGCATTTATGCAGGCCTGCTTTCCCAAGGCCATGGCGACAATGTGATCTTGCTCAACAACGCGGCCAATGCGCGGCTGGAACTGGGTGATGCGGCTGGCGCCATCGCGCTTGCCCGTAAGGCGCAGGCGGTTGCCCCCAAAGATCCGATTGTGCTCGACACGCTGGGATGGGCCTTGTTCAAAGGACAAGGCGACAGCCCCGAGGTGACCCAGCTTCTGGGGGAGGCGGTGCGTCTGTCTCCCGGTAATGCCGAAATTCAGAACCATGTAAACGCGGTGGCGCACGCGCGCAGCCGCAAACCGGCCTGACGAAACGAGATTTGATATGCGTCAACCCCTCACTCTTCTCCTCACCGCCTCTGCGCTGCCTGCATTGCTGGCTGCCACGCCTGCACTCGCTGGAACGACCGACGATCAGGTGCGCGAACTGGCCGACCGGCTCGAACGGCTGGAGGCAGACAATGCCCGGCTGCGTGCCGAAATGGGCACGATGCAGGATCAGCGCGACGCGGTTCCCGCGCCCCCACCACCCCCACCGCCGATGACTGCGGCCAATGGCCCGCATTGGTCTGACGAGGATGGTCGCCGCGCAGACAAGGACGAGCCGCGCAAGGCGGTCGGTATTTCGCTCGGCTATTCGTTCGACATGCTCGATCATGCCGAAGGTGTGAACAAGCGGCTGATCCGCCAGCTTCAGGCCCGCCAGAATGATGAACTGGACAGCATCGTCACACTCGGTGGCTCGGTGGTGGCCATTGCCAACGCCCATTTCTCAAACCGGGCAGACAAGTTTGGCTATCTGATGCGGCACCCCACGCCCAACAACCAGCGCACCAAGCATACGCAGGAAATCACCCTTGCCAGCGCTCAGCTGGCCTTCACGGTGACGCCGAATGATTACATCACGGCCTATGCCGAGCTGCTCTATGATCCCGAACAGAGTTTTGGTGCGGGCACGCTGACGGCGCTGGGTCGCAACCAGATCCAGCTGCGCAAGGGCTGGGTGATGTTCGGCAATCTGAACGAATCGCCGCTTTATGCCGCTATCGGCAAGATGGATGTGCCGTTCGGCCTTGAAGATACGGTCAGCCCCTATACCAATTCGACCAACTGGCACGCCTTTGCGCCACTCGCTTATGGCGGGCAGGTGGGTTATCTGAAGGATGGTCTCAGCGTGCGCGCCATGGCCGTGATGGGCGGATCGCAATTCCGCGGGGCCAATGTGCCCGTTGATGGCACTTCTATCCCTGCCAAAATGAACAATTTCGCGGTCGACGCCAGCTACACCTACAAGTTCGGCGAAGATGCGCAGGCGATGCTCGGCGGCAGCTATATTCATGGCTCCGCCTATTGTCAGGGCTATCCGGTCGTCCATTTCAACCCCTGCACAGACAATGTGCCCGCCTGGTCTGCCTATGGCACACTCAATCTGGGCCGCTTGAAGGTTCTGGGTGAATTTGCGCAGACGACCACAGCCTGGCCCGGCACCCAAGTGCCTGATCCGGCCAATCCGCTCTCGCAATTTGCTGCGTCAAAGGTCACCTCGCTGACGGCAGGCGGGCGCTACAACTTGTCGAATCCGGACAGTCCGACAAATCTCAGCCTCGAATATAGCCGCTTTCAGGCCGGACCGGATGGGGCGCCTTGGCACCGTCAGAATCAGGTTGTCGCAGGTCTGTCTCACCGCGTGTCAAGAAGCGTCGACCTGTTCGGTGAAGCCATCCACACCGATGGCTTTGCGCCTTTGAACTTTATCTCGGGCGGCAACCAGCCGGGTGGCGCGACATGGTCAGATGCAAGCGCGCGCAGCAATGTGCTGATGCTGGGGGTTCAGGCGGCGTTCTGACGCGCGATCCGTTCATTCCGCACTTTTGCCGGTGATTCGTTCGGTTTCGGCACGCGTCGATTCAGGCCCGGTGTTGCGCTTTTCCTGTCCGCCCATCGGGCCAACTGCGCTGAACAATTCGGGATCGCCGTCGCGCCGTTCGAGCCCGAACAGCGGAAAGAGGCCCGGATGGCGGCCCAGTCCGTCAAACAGGTCAAAGCAGCGCTCCACCCAGTCGCGCAGCGGATCATCTGCGGCAAGCGCAGGCGTTTTGGCGACTGAAGCGGTGAACAGAAAATTGCCGAGGATGCGATAATCGGCATAGTTGGGCTCATCTCCGCCCAGCCATTTGGCTTCACGCAGCGACTTGCGGAACGGTTCAAGCGCGGCGGAAATCTGCGGCAACCGATCTTCGCGCCCGGCTTGCACATCCTCCAGCTTGCGACCGAGCATCCGTTCGCGCGAAGAGGTCACATACTCATGATCCTGCGGGAGCGAGAGGTCGCGATAGTCCTGGCAATAGCAGAACATCCAAGGCCCTGTGGCGGTTGACCAGAGCCATGTATCGAGAAAGCGCGTCAGCGTGGCGATGCCGGAATGCGGGATCAACGCCGGGCGATCCGGATAGGTCGCGTCGAGATACTCGACGATCCCCCAGCTATCGAGCACCCATGTGCCATCATCGACAATCGCAGGCAGCCGCTCGCTCCGGCCTCCGGTGCGTTCCATAATGCCGGTAAACCCGCCTGGCACCACGTCGAGATCGAAGCCCTTATGCTTGAGCGCATATTTGGTCGCCCAGACGAACGGGCTGATTGTAGCACCGGTAGACAGCGCCAGATCATAGAAGGTGATGCGATTATCCTTGGCCATCAGGCTGTCTTCTCGTCTTTTGGTTTTAGGCACAGGACCTAATAGATCGCTTTCCAGCGGCATGATTGGGCGATTCTATGGCAGCGTCAAGGACGCGCTGTCGATGGATGTTCCGCTTTTGCTGCGCGAGGTACAGATGCGCCCGATGATCTCGGTCAGCACCAGCGTCGCATGGCTCAGTGGCAACCACAAACTATAGTCGCGCCAAAGGTTGAACCTGCGCCTATTCGCTCTCGGACAATTCGCATGGCAAAGCTAGTTTCGTGCGGGCGTACTGCGCCCGAATGATGTCGGTCCACATCGCTGCTCTCGGGGAGTTTTCGCACGAACTTCTGAAGCTACGATTGGGCATGGATTAGGCTATCCCACTGATACCAATCAAAAAAAAGCGGCAGCGGCAATAGCCTCCCGATTTACCAACGGGTGCGCCATCAAACAAAGCTCCTAGGCCGTCACTACGACCCCAACTTCTGCCTTTTCACCAAACCAGTCTGGCCAGCCTGCGGCCTTGTTCTGCGCCATGGCCATCTCGCGCTCTTCGGGCGTGGCGAGTTCATTGTCCCAGCGTTTCAGCGCGGGTTTGATGATCAGATTGTGCCACAGCGGCGGGATGAGGGCGGAGAAGAAGCAGACGAACACGCTCGGCATCGGGATCCATTGCCGGTCTGGCCGCAGTTCGTGGAAGCGGGCGAAGCTGTCTGTGTGGTGGTCCGCATGGTTGGTGATTTCAAACCCCATGATGCGCGAAAGCGGCTTGAAATGGTTCCAGACATGACGACGGCTGATCGCGCCGCCTTCTGCGCGGATCAGCCCATAATGCTGAAAATAGTTGAAGCTCTCCACCCAGAAGCGCGCGCCGACCATGCCTGCGAGCACCAGCGCGACTGCGGGCCAGCCGCCAATCTGGAAAACGATGCTCTGCATGATGATCTGCGCAAGGATGGCCTTCCACAGCCGGTGGCGGATCGACCAGCGGCCATGGCCCTGCTTTTCCAGATTGTCGCTTTCCATCCGCCAAGCGTCGCGCGTGCTCTGCACCACGGCTTTGGGGGTGAAGGCGTAGAGGCTGGTGCCGCGTTTGGCGGTGTCGCTGTCAAGCACGGTCGCAACATCAAGGTGATGGCCGGTCACGTGCGCAATCTCGCGCGTGCAATCAAGGTAGCAGACCTGCGAATATTGACCCACGAAACGGCGGAGCTTGCCTCGTTGGTGGTAAAGTTCGTGTGCGGCGGGGACGAGCGGTACCACACTCATCCACGCGCAGGAGAGGATCGCGCCGGCAATCTGAATGGGTGTGGCATTTTCCGCACCCGCAAACCAGCGCGCGGCCATGAAATAGAGGCCCACCGCCATGATCGTGGAAATCCACACGGGCAGATCGGCGACAAAGCCCGGTTTCATCTTGCGCGTCTGCATGTCGTTGGGCAGCACCGAATCGATCAGGCCGAGCAGCGGTAGCGAGGCGATGCCCACAAACACGCCATTGCCGCCCACATAAAAGCCCGCATAGGCCGCAATCTGGACCAGCATGGGGATGTAATAGCGCAGATAATCCATGGCAGCTCTCCTCAACTCTTTGCATTTGCGTATCATCAATACGCATAATGGTAAAGCCGTTTATGAAATGCAGCTGGATTGCCGGTTGCGCCGCTGCGGCAAATGGGGTTAGCGCTGGGGCATGAAGATGCGAGATCTGGAAGCTGCTACCGGCGTGAACCGTGAAACGATCCGCGTCTATTTTCGCCATGGGCTGCTGCCGGAACCCAACCGGCCCAAACCCAATGTGGCCGATTATGATGACGGCCATGTGCGTGCGATCATCGCCGTGCGCGATCTGCAGAAGAATAACGGGCTGACCCTCAAGCAGATCGGCAATGTGCTGAGTGGGGAGACCGACGACCGCCAGGTGGAGGCGACCGCTTTTGCCAATCTGGAAGCGCTTGTGGCGACGCGCGTGGGGCTGGATGATCGGCAGGTGATGCTGTCTTCCTTGCTGAAAGTCTGGCCCAAGGCCGCCGATGATGCCGAAGAGTTTGAGAAAATGGGGCTGATCAGCATCATCCGCGGGCGCAAAGGCCCGGCGTTGAGCGTGACCGATAGTCGCATTGTCACCATCTGGCAGGAAATGCGCGCGGCGGGTTATACCGAGGAAAATGGCTTTCCGCCGAGCATTTTGGCCTTTTACAAGGAACCGGCGGAAACCATCGCGGCGCAGGAATCAGGCCGGTTCATGGAGGCAATGGGTGACAAATGGTCGGCCGAAGATGCCGCAGTCTTGTTCCAGCATGGCATCCGGTTGATGATCGACTTTTTCGGGCTGCTCCGCATCAAGGCGCTGATGCGCAACATCCATTTCGATTCGCCTGCGTCCGCTCAGGCAAAGCCCCGTTCTGCGAAAGTGAAGGGTCCACCAAGGAAGGCCGGAAAGCCCGCCTGAGCCACGCAGGCATAATCGGCCATGCGCTTTTCTTGCGACGACAGGGTCGCAGCCAGCGGGGCGACAGCGGCGCTGATGGCGTGGAGGGTGGCTTCATCCGCTGTGTCTCCCGCTACCGCCTGTGCTGCTGCGACGATGTCGGGAATGGCAGCGGGCAAAGCCTCTTTACGTGCGGCGCGCTCATAATCGGTTTTACCGAGAAAGAGCGTCTGGATCATGTTCCGCGGCTCTGGGCGCTGGATGAGTGCGGCGAAGATCGCCATCTCGCTGCGGATCGCCCCTTCGAAGCCTTGCGGCAGGCCAAACTCCACGCAATCGAGGATGGCGGTGATCGCCGGATTGTGCGGATCGGCGGCGGCGCGACGCTCCGCCTGCATGGGCGTGATCGCGGGGGACTGCCAACCTGCGCGATCCCAGGGCTGGGCGGCATTCTGCGCGGATAGCAGCCAAGCCTCTGCCCGGGCAACCTCCTCTCCCGCCGGAGCGAGCTCATGCACCAGCCCCGCATCCAGCGCCGCCTGACCCGACAAGCGCCCGCCGTCGAGCAGGATCGGGAACGCGATATCCACGCCCACAAGGCGCGGCAGGCGCTGCGTGCCCCCGGCCCCCGGTAACAGGCCGACCAGCGACTCTGGCAGGCCCATGCCGACCTTGGGATCATCCACCAGCACCCGGTAATGCGCGCCAAGCGCCAATTCGCACCCTCCGCCTAGCGCCAACCCGGCAATGGCCGCAGCCACCGGCTTGCCTGCGGTCTCCAGCGCGCGAATCGCTTTGGAGAGCGGGAAGAAATTATCGAATGCCACGTTGAAGCGGTCGCGCGGTTTGGCCTCCATGATCATATCGTATGCAACGCCCAATTCGGTCAGGTCTGCGCCTGCACAAAAGGCATTGGCCTTGCCGGAGCGGATCAGCACGCCCTTCACGTCCGCTTCGGCCAGCCACGCAGCAAAGGTCGCCAGCTCATGGATCGCTGCGTTGGAGAAGACATTCATCGTCCGGTCCGGGCAATCGAACACCAAATGGATGAGACCGTTGGATTGGGCTTCCACGCGGAACTGGGTGAGGGCGGGCAGGCTCATGCGGGGCTCCGGATTTTGCGAAATTTGCCCGCATCATCGCGGACGGGGGAAGATTGCAGCGTCAGGCTGCGCGGATGCTTCTGGCGGGATAGCCAAGGCGCGAGAAAGGCAGACAGGTCGTCAACGGTCAGGGCCTCACCCGTTTCAATCACGGCATGGACAACTTCGCCCAGATCGGCATCGGCCAAGCCATAGACTGCGCAGGATCCCACGCGCGGATGACGCAAAATAGCGGCCTCCACTTCGGCGGGCCAGATGTTGACCCCGCCTGAAATGATCAGATCGCTGCGCCGGTCTGACAGGAAGAGGTAACCTTCCGCATCGACATGGCCGATGTCGCCCACCGACTCCCAGCCATCCGATGTCGCGCGGCGGTCTGCGCCCAGATACTGATAGCTTGATCCCGGACCGCCCGGCGGCATGGCGAACACTTCGCCCTCTGTGCCCGGTGGCACCTCTAGCCCGGCCTCGTCCAATATGCGCAACTGCGCGCCGCCGATGGGCCTGCCAACCGAGCCGGGGCGTTTGAGCCATTCGCGCCCGCCGATCCAGCAGCGCACGAGCCCTTCGGTCGCTCCATAGACCTCCCAGATATGATCCGGCCCCAGCCAGTCGATCCATGCCTCTTTCAGCCAGCGCGCCATCGGTGCTGCGGTGTGGACGACCATGGCCCAGCTGGAAAGATCGAGACTGTCGCGCGACACATCGGGCAGCGTCATGATCCGGTGCATCATCGTGGGCACCATCATCGCCCAGGCCGCCCGTTCGCGCGCGATCAGTTGCAACGCAGAAATCGCATCGAACCGGTCCATCGTGATGACGGCGCAGCCTTTCCATAGCGCAAACACCGCCGCGCTGAACGGGGCGTTATGGTAGAGCGGGCCGGGCACCAGCACTGGTTGGCCTTCAGGGATACCGATGAAATCCATTCCGCTTGCAAAGCCCGCCGGACGACCATCGACAATCACCTTGGGCGTGCCTGTGCTGCCGCCGCTGGTGCAGGCTTTCCATGAGGCTGCGATGTGAAGTGCGGGGAGGTCCACGCCTTCACCCGGCTCGGTTTCCGCCGCGACGAACAGCCGCGGCTGCATGACGGCAAGGATCGCATCCCGCTCAAAATCAGGCAGCTTGCCCGAGATCGGCGCGGGTGTGGCTCCGGCTTTGTAGATGCCGAACGTCAGCGCGAGGAATTCCGGGCCATTCGGGCGGCTGAACGAGACGAGATCGTCAGGCACCACGCCTTGCGCTACGAGCCAACCTGCCCAGTCTGAGGAGCGGGCGTCCAGCTGTGCGAACGTCCAGCGCTGATCACCATGGATCAGCGCGAGGGCTTCACCAGGGTGACGCGACAAGGCTGTGGCGAGGGGGAGCATGGAACTTACCTCCACACCGTTCGCCCTGAGTTTGTCGAAGGGCTGCCCTTCTTCGAAAACCATGGCGCACAGAAAAGACAGTGCTTCGACAGGCTCAGCACGAACGGAATTTGAGCGTTAGCCATTGTGTTAAAACGCCACCTTGTCCCCGCCCTTCAGCGCCAAAATCTCGCGCGCTTCATCGGGCGTTGCGATCTCCAGCCCCAGCCCTTCGATGATCTGGCGGACGCGTGTTACTTGCTCAGCATTGGTCTTCGCCAATTGCCCCCGCCCAAGCCAGAGCGAGTCTTCCAGCCCGACGCGGACATGCCCGCCCATCGCCGCAGCCATCGCCGCCACCTTCATCTGCGCGGCACCCGCTGCCAGCACAGACCAGCGATACTTGTCGCCAAACAGCCGGTCTGCCGTGCGCTTCATGTGCAGCACTTCATCGGGGTGCGATCCGATACCGCCGAGCAGACCAAAGCAGGTCTGGATGAAGAGCGGCCCCTGTACCAATCCCTCACGCCAGAAATAATGGAGGTTGTGCAGATGCGCCGTGTCATAGCATTCAAATTCGTAACGTGTGCCGGTCTTGTTCAGCGTGTCGAGCGCATAGCGGATATCCATGAAGCTGTTGCGGAACACCAGATCATGGCTGCCTTCCAGCATCTCCGGCTCCCAGGCGTGCTTCCATTCGCGATCTTTCTTGAGCATCGGGAACAGGCCGAAATTCATCGACCCCATGTTGAGGCTCGCGACCTCGGGCTGCCATGTTTCTGCGGGCTTCACGCGATATTCGACCGGCATATAGGGCGACGCGCCGGTGGTGATGTTCACCACCACGTTGGAGCTTTGCTTGATCACCTTCAGGAAGGGCTCGAAATCCTCCGGCGTGTGGACGGGATGCCCATCCTCCGGATCGCGTGCGTGAAGGTGGACAATCGCAGCGCCAGCTTCGGCGGCCCCTAGCGCGCTTTCGGCAATCTCCGCAGGCGTCACCGGCAGATAGGGCGACATGCTCGGCGTATGGATCGAGCCGGTGACAGCGCAGCTGATGATGACCTTGCTCATTTCAGCGGCCTCCTCACTTCACATATTTGTGGAAGTCGGGCGTTCGGCGTTCTTGGAAGGCACGCATCCCTTCCTTCGACTCTTCGGTGTCATAATAGAGCTTCACCGCGTTCAGTGAGAGCATGGAAATGCCGCGAATATTGTCGCTATCCGCATTAAACGAGCGCTTGGCGAGGGCGAGCGCAGTCGGCGAGCGTTCGCCCAGCGTCTGCGTCCAGGCGTTCACGGCATCGTCCAGTTCGGCTGCGGGGACGACCTTGTTGACCAGCCCCATCTCCATCGCCTGCTGAGCCGTGTACTGCTCATTGAGATACCACATTTCGCGCGCCTTCTTGTCGCCGACGATGCGCGCGAGATAGGCGGTGCCCCAACCGGCATCGACCGAACCCACCTTGGGGCCGACTTGCCCGAGCTTGGCGGTATCTGCCGCGATGGAGAGATCGCACAGCGTCGCAAACACATTGCCGCCACCAATCGCAAAGCCGTTGATGCGGGCGATAACGGGCTTGGGAATATCGCGGATGATCGACTGGAATTCGTCGATGGGCAGGCCGACGATGCCGCGCCCGTCATATTGGCCATCCTTGGCGCTCTGGTCACCACCGGTGCAAAAGGCCTTGTCGCCAGCACCAGTGAGGACGATGCTGGAGACGCCCTTATCGTCCGCAGCCAGCTTGAACGCGGCGATCAGTTCCTCGATCGTCTGCGCGCGGAAGGCGTTGTAGAGCTTGGGGCGGTTGATGATGACCCAGGCCGCGCGACCGCGGACTTCATACAGGACATCTTCGAAACTGGTGGGGTCGATCATGGGGGGTCTCCAATTCGTGCTCCGGCGAAGGCCGGAGCCCAGGTCGGTTGGGTGCAATTGTCGGTCGTGGCGCATATCTGTCCACGGCTCCGGCCTGCGCCGGAGCACAAGCTTGTCAAATCATGTTCATTCCGCCCGCGACAGACACCGTCTGCCCGGTCATGAAGCTCGCATCGTCTGAAGCGAGGAAGGCGACGATGCCGCCATAATCCTCGATCTCGCCCATACGCTTCAGGGGAATGCCGCGTACCATGGCGTCTTTCCACTTCACCGCCGCTTCGCCTTCGCCCAGCACGCCCGCCATCATCGGCGTGTTGGTGGGGCCGGGGCAGACGACGTTCAAAAGCACATTGTTGCGCGCCAGTTCGCGCGCGACCGATTTGGTGAAGGCAATCACGCCGCCCTTGCACGCTGAATAGACCGCTTCGGTGCTGGTGCCGACGCGCGCCGCGTCTGACGCGATGTTGATGATGCGCCCGCCGCCGCGCGCCACCATCAGCGGGGCGACAATGTGATGCGTGTTCAAGGGGCCGTAGAGGTTGATCGCAATGATCTTGTCCCACAACGGCTTGTCCGTCTGGAGGAAGTTTTTCGGCAGATCCCAGCCCGCATTGTTGACCAGCGCCCAGATCGGGCCGAGATCGGCCTCAACCGCATCCACAGCCGCCTTGATCGCGTCATAATCGGTGACATCGACTGTGTAGGTCTTCACAGTCGCGGCACCGGCGAGCTTTTCGGTCTCGGCCCCTGCCTCCGGGTTCATGTCGAACAGCGCGACCTTGCAGCCCTCTTCGGCGAGGCGCAGCGCGATGCCGCGCCCGATCCCTTGCCCGCCACCGGTTACGATGGCCACCTTGTCCTTCAATCCACGCAACGCCTGTCTCCTGAAAGCTAATCGAGTAAGTTGATCTCCGCCCGGTCATCATCGGCCTCATCGGCATCGACCATTTCGAGCAACGTGTTTTTAAGAGCGAGCAATGTTTCCGCCGCGTGATCCAGATCCTTTTCGGGAATCCGGCTCAGAATGCCGAGTTCGACCTGCTCCACCGTTTCGCGGATGGTCGAGATCAGCTTCGCGCCCGACTTGGTGAGATAGACGCGGCGGGCGCGGCCATCATTGGGGTCGGCACGGCGTTCGACGAGGCCGCTCGCTTCCATCCGGTCCAGCAGCCCGCCAATCGCGACCTTGGTGAGGTCCAGATCGGCAGCAAGCGCGGTCTGTGTCATCCCGTCGCGGCGCGAAAGGAAAGCGAGCACCCACCATTGCGAGCGGGTGATGCCGAGCGGTTTCAGGGCGCGGTCCACCACGATGCGGCGCAGGCGCGACACATCATGGATCAGAAAGCCGAAGCGCAGGCTGGAGTTGAGGTCTTTTTGCACGGGTTTACCTTCGAGTTGCGTGGAACGCCCCTCTTTCGGCAATTCGTCCAGAATTTCCAGCCCCAGCGTCATGGATCAGGCCGCTTTCCGGCCTTTGAGACGCCCCTTGAACATCTCACGACTGATAATCGTCTTCATCACTTCAATAGAGCCGCCCGCGATTTTCACGATGCGCGCATCGGCATAGGCGCGGCAGATGGGATATTCCCACATATAGCCCCAGCCGCCGAAGAGTTGCAGGCACTTGTCCGCCGCTTCGCAGTGGAGTTCGGATGTCACCATCTTGGCCATGGCCGCATCAACCGGATCGAGCTTGCCCGCCATGAAGAGCTCGATGCACTTGTCCGTAAAGACGCGCGCCATCACTGAGCGCGCCTTGAGGTCAGCGAGCACAAATTGCGTATTTTGGAAGTCGGCAATCGTCTGATCGAACGCGGCCCGCTCGGCAGTATAGTCGACCGTCCATTCGAGCATGGTTTCCACCACCGTCGCGGAGCGGATCGCTTGCGCCAGCCGCTCCTGTGGCAGCTTGCCCATCATCACGCCAAAACCACCGCCTTCGCTGCCCAGCATGTTGGAGGCCGGAATGCGGACATTTTCAAAGAAGAGTTCGGACGTATCCTGCCCCTTCATTCCCAGCTTTTCGAGGTTGCGACCACGCCGGAAGCCGGGACGATCCCCTTCCACCAGAAACAGCGTGACGCCCTTCGCGCCTGCTGCGCTGTCAGTCTTGGTGGCGAGCACCAAAATGTCGCACATCTGGCCGTTGGAGATGAACACCTTCTGCCCGTCGATTACGAACTCGTCGCCATCCCGCACGGCCTTGGTGCGGATGGCTTTGAGGTCAGACCCAGCGTGCGGTTCAGTCATGCCGAGCGATCCAATCGCCTCGCCCTTGACCATCTTGGGCAGCCATTTCGCCTTCTGCTCAGGCGTGCCGTGGGTGAGGATATAGGTGGCAACCAGATCGGTGTGGATCAGAAAACCCGGCGCGCTGGCCCCGACCCGCCACAATTCCTCGAACACAATCACGTCGAACAGATAATCGAGCCCCAACCCGCCATATTCTTCTGGAACCGTGCAGCAGAGCAGGCCCGCTGCGCCCGCCTTGAGCCACAGCTCGCGCGGCACGCAGCCATCATGCTCCCACTGCGCGTGGAACGGTACAACTTCCTTTTCCATGAAGCGGCGGACGGTCTCCCGCCACATGTTGTGCTCATCGTTGAAGAGGCTGCGCTCGATCATGCCCGGTTTACCTTGTTAAAACCCGCCGCGTCGTTCCCGCGAAGGCGGGAACCCATGATCATCGGCGTTGAAGGGAGATGGATTCCCGCCTTCGCGGGAATGACGGAAAGTGGGTTCATGCCCGGTTTGCCTTGTCTCTCTGGGTGGATGCCTGGATCGCCTCGCGCGCGGCCTGCCATTGCGCGTCGCTCATGCCATTCAGGTCTGCAAACGTGCCCGGCTGAGCGAGGTGCTGGCCGCCATCAATCGCTATGGTCTGGCCCGAAATGTAGTCGCAGCCGTCAGACAGCAGGAAGGTGATGAGGTTCTGCAACTCCGGCATCTGGCCAAAGCGGCCCAGCGGCACGGTGTCACTGCCCGTAGCGGAGGATTGTGCGTCGGGGATCGGGTTCAGTTTCTCCCACGCGCTTTCGGTGGGGAAAGGACCCGGCGCGGTGGCGTTCAACCGGATGCCATATTTGCCCCATTCAACCGCGAGCGACATCGTCATCGCGTGGAGTGCGGTTTTCGCCATGGCAGAGGGCACCACGAACGCCGAGCCGCTCCACACCCAAGTGACGAGATTGCTGACCACCGAACCCTTGATGCCCTGTTCGATCCAGCGTTTGCCGCACGCCAGCGTGACGAAGAAGCTGCCATCCATCACGGTGGAGGTGACAGCGCGAAAGCCGCGCGGGCTCAGATCCTTGGTGGGCGCGATGAAATTGGCAGCGGCATTGTTGACGAGTCCGGTGAGCGGACCAGCCGCCCAGATCGCCTCCATCATTGCCTCAATCGAATCGGCGTCGCGGATGTCGCAAATATGTGCCTTCGCACCATGACCGATCTCAGCCACCGCCTCCTCCAGAACATTGGCGCGGCGGCCGCAGATATGGACCTGAGCGCCCTTCGCGGCGAGTGCCTTGCTGATTTCCTTGCCGAGCCCAGAGCCACCGCCAGTGACAAGAATCGACTTGCCTGCCAGCACGTCGCTCTTGAAAATATCCATGCTCATCAGCCATCGACTCCTTGGAATTCGGGAATTATGGCCGCCTAGTCTGCGTCCCTTCTCGAATATTGGTGAACCTGTTTACAAACATCGCAAAGCCTGTCAAGAACTGCGTGTATTGAAAACGCAAAATGCTTCACAGCGGGGACAGGATGGCAGGCTCACAGCGTGGAATTGCAAGGATAAGCGGCTATTTGCCGCTGTTGCGGCTGGACCGGGCGGCAGCGGCCAAGGCCCTGCGATTCTCCGGATTGGGTGGTCGCGGTGCTGGCTACCGCTCCGTGGCCGGATGGGATGAAGATGCCTTCACGCTTGCGACTGAGGCGGCGCGCGGAACGCTTGTCGGATCCTACCCCACGCAACTCATTTTCGCTTCCACCTCCGCCCCCTTCATCGAGCGCAGCCATGCTGGCGTGATGATCGATGCCCTCGCGTTGCCGCGCACCACGCGCACGCAGGATGTGGCGGGCTCGCGCCGCTGCGGCCTCTCCGCGCTGCTCGATGCGCTGCTGGGGCGTGGCGATACTCTGGTGGCAGCAGGCGAAAGCCGCCCGGCCAAGGCAGGCAACCCGTTCCATTTTTCGTTTGGCGACGGCGGCGCAGCGGCCTTGGTGAGCGATGACGCCCCGGCCCGGCTGATCGGCCATGCCAGCCTCTCCCATGATCTGGTCGATCTCTACACTTCGCGCGAACACCCCACGCCCTATTCTTACGAAGAGCGGTTCGTGAAGGACACGGCCACACGCGGCATCATCGTGCCCACCATCAAGGCGGCACTGGCGGATGCGGGTGTTGCGGCAAGCGACATCAGCCAATGCGTGATCATCGAGCCGCTGGCCGGCATGGCGCGCGATGTGGCCAAGCTAACCGGAATAACTGCACCCAATCACGCCGCAGACCTCTCCGCCCAAGCAGGCGATCTCGGCGCGGCACACCCGCTCTTTGCGCTTGCCCTCGCGCTTGACGCCGCCAAGCCCGGAGACAAGGTTCTGGTCGCCGGATTCGGCAGTGGCTGCGATGCGCTGGTGTTTGACGTAGCTGGCCAGGTTCCCGGCGCGGCAGACACGAAAGCGGTACTATCGCAAGGCCTAGTCTTTGCCGATTACACCCGCTTCCTCTCGCTCACCGGCGCGCTCTCCCTCGATTGGGGTGTTCGGTCCGAATTTGAGCAGAAGGCGCAGGCGACGGTGCTGGAGCGCAATGGCCGCGACACGATTGGCTTTATCGGCGGGCGCGACGCAGCGGGCAATGTGCAATTCCCCAAAAGCCGCATCCCCATCCGCCCCGATGCCGATGGGCCGGAGCCCCTTGAGGATGTGCGGCTGGCGGACCTGACCGGCACGCTGGTTTCGGTCACCGCAGACCGGCTCAACTTCACGCCTGATCCGCCCTTCTGGTTCGGGCTGGTGCAGTTTGAGAATGGCGCGCGCGTGATGATGGAACTGACTGATGCCGATGCGAGAGGCTTTGCGGTGGGCGACAGACTCACCATGCGGTTGCGCATCAAATCGCACGATAAACGCCGGGGCTTTCGCACCTGGTTCTGGAAGGCTGCGCCGCTCGCGCGTCCGGAAATGGAGGGCTGAGCCATGGCCACGGGTATCAAGGATAAGGTCGCCATCATCGGCATGGGCTGTACCGAATTTGGCGAACATTGGGACAAGAGCCCCGAAGATCTGATGGCGACTGCCTTTGAGGAAGCGCTGGCCGATGCGGGCATCGCGCGCGACCAGATCGGGGCCGCGTGGATGGGCAATGCGCTGGACGACATCAATGTCGGCAACTCCGCTTTGCCCCTCGCCCACGCCTTGCGTCTGAAGACGATTCCCGTTTCGCGCGTCGAGAATATGTGCGCGACAGGCACGGAGGCCTTGCGCGCGGCGACCTATGCCGTGGCGGCGGGTGCGGTGGACATTGCGGTGGCGGTCGGCGTCGAGAAGCTCAAGGATACGGGCTATGGCGGGCTGCCCTTGCGGACCAAGGGCCTCGCGAACGATCTCTGGCTACCCTACGGCTCTGCGCCGGGCACCTTCGCGCAGCTGGCGGGGGCCTATGCGGCCAAGCATGGCGTGGAGGCAGGCGACCTCAAGCGCGCGATGGCGCATGTCAGCTGGAAGAGCCATCAGAATGGCGCGGAGAATGCCAAGGCCCATCTGCGCAAGGCGGTTGATATAGAGACCATTCTCAAGGCCCCGATGATCGCCGATCCGCTTGGCCTGTTTGATTGCTGCGGAGTCTCCGATGGCGCAGCGTGCGTGATCGTAACGACGCCAGACATTGCCAAAGGGCTGGGCATTGCCAACCCCGTCACCGTCAAAGCTATTCAGGTCTGCGCCAGCCATGGCTGGGAAATGGGCTATGGCGAATGGGATGGGGCGAGTGTGCGCAACACGCAGGTCGCATCTCAAAGGGCCTATGCCGAAGCGGGCATTGCACCAGGTGATCTCTCGCTCACAGAAGTGCATGACTGCTTCTCTGTCACGGAACTGGTGACGATGGAAGACCTTGGCCTTTCCGCCGAAGGCCGCGCCATTTTTGATGTTCTGGATGGTCGCTATGATCGCGGCGGCGCCCTGCCTTGCCAGACCGATGGCGGCCTCAAATGCTTTGGCCATCCGGTTGGGGCATCCGGCCTGCGCATGGCCTATGAGGTTTATGCCCAGTTGCTGGGTCGCGCAGGCAGTCGTCAGCTTGCCAAGGTGGATTTCGGGCTTACCCACAATCTGGGGGGGCAGCCCGCGAACAGCGTGGCCGCCGTCTCCATTCTTGGACGTCTGAATTAGGGAGATCGTGGCATGGCCGGACTATATTTTGAAGAATTTGAGATTGGGCAGGAATTTGCCCATGAAATCCGTCGCACGGTGACGGATATGGACAATATCC
>CALMZE010000133.1 GCA_937870585.1 uncultured Sphingomonadales bacterium
GGACGCGCCCGGGCCTACATTCTGGGGGCCATTGCCGCCGGGGGCGAGGTGACCCGGGAAGTGTTGCTCGCGGCATACCTCGAAAGACTGGCTGCCCTCGTCGCCGAGATGCACTCACATCCTGCGGCCGTGCGCGACCGATACCGTGCGCGCTGCGCGACGATCGGGGCCCAGGTGCGGGTCGAGGAACCTCAGGGCGCACTGCTCGGGATCGCGATCGCGGTCGATGACGAGGGCAGACTGGTGGTGAGCAGCGGCAACGGACGACGCGTCGTCAGCGCCGGTGATGTCATCCATGTGCGGAGGTGTGATGGAGCAGGACCTTCCTGACGCCACCCCGCTCATGGACGCGGACGACATCGAGCGCGCCCTGCTCGGCCGGCCGGCATCCATGCGGCGCAGCGAGATCTCGCAGGATGTCGAGGTCACGCCGGGCAGCGCGCGACGCTTCTGGCACGCCCTGGGCTTCCAGATCGTCGAGGACGAGGAGGCGATGTTCACCGAGGCCGACCGCGAGGCCCTGCAAGCAGTGGCCCGGTTGACCCATGACCTCGACGTCGAGGAGGAACTCGCTCTGGCGATGACGCGCGCGCTCGCCCGGATTGCCGCCTGCGCTGCCATGCCGTCGCAGGCGGGTGAGCAGTGCGTCGGGCCGTTTCGCACCGGGCCAGCCGAAGTGGCCACGCGGATGCGCGACGATCTGGGCAGCGTTCTGAAATCCGCCTGCCCGGCCAAGACGCGCATCGCCGTGGAATTCCAGTTGCCTACAGGCAAAACGCCCAAGCGGATCAAGGTCGAAGCCCCCGATTGCAAGGCCGCCGCGCCTGTCATTGCGCGCTGGATCAAGGCGCGGCAGGCCGATGAATTCATGCCCTATGAAAAGCCGCAGGATGTGGCGTTCAAGATTGCTTTGCGGTTTGCCGCCTGATGCTGAACGATGCCCAGCTGGATCGTTATGCGCGCCACATCGTCTTGAAGGAAATTGGCGGGGCGGGGCAGGTGCGCCTGCTGGCTTCGCATGTGCTGCTGATTGGCGCAGGCGGGATTGGCTGCCCGGCGCTGCAATATCTCGCAGCCGCTGGCGTGGGGCGGATCAGTGTGGTCGATGATGATCATGTCTCGCACTCGAACCTCCAGCGTCAGACATTGTTTGGCACAGCCGATCTAGGTCGCGCCAAGGTGGATGTGGCAGGAGATTTTGTTGCCCGGATCAACCCGGACGTGGCCTTTGCCGGGCACCGTCTGCGCATTTCGAGGGAAAATGGCGCAACATTGCTCGCAGGCGTCGATGTGGTGGTGGACGGATCGGACAATTTCGCCACGCGGCTTGCGGTGAATGACCTCTGTGTTGCCGCACGCGTACCGCTTGTCACGGCTGCGATCGGACAGTTTCACGGCCAGATTGGCACCTGGCGCGGCTGGGAAGCCGATAAGCCCTGCTATCGCTGCTTCGTGGGCGATGCGCATGATCCCGATGACTGCGATTCGTGCGCCGATGTCGGCGTGCTGGGCGCGATGGCCGGGATGATGGGCAGCTGGGCTGCCATGGAAGCAATCCGCGTGCTCTACCCCTTTGGCGAGGACGCTGCGGGCAAGCTCCACATTGTTGACGGGCTGAAGCCGGAGATTCGCGCCATGCGGATGCCCAAGGATCCGGGGTGTTCGACGTGCAGGGTCAGCGCTGACTGAATCGCACCTGTGTCTCGGTCGAGGCCGAACCGCCATTGGTCGAAATCAGCTGGTGCAGCTAGGATTCGCCAGTGAGCTTGGCCAAAAGGGTCATGGAGGGGTGATTTGGCCACCAAAGGTCTGAGAATCTGGGCATGCGCTGCCATGGCTGGGCTAGTGGTTGCCTCTCCCGCCAGGGCGGCGCCATCATGCGATGGTGCGCGTGTCAAAGCTGATCGCCAGTCTCTCTGGGTGAAGCGCGAAGGCGCGGGCCGCGCGACGATTGTGTTCGAATCGGGCAATGGCAATGATTCGACGGTGTGGCAGGCCTTGCTGGAGCCCGCCCGTGCGATGGGCGCATCCACCTTCATCTATGACCGGGCCGGGTTGGGGCAAAGTGCAGCGCGGCAGGGCGGTTACGACATTCGCCGCGAAGTGCGGGCGCTGCGCAAAGCGCTGGACGTGTGCGGGGTCTCTTCTCCGGTCATTCTTGTCGCGCACAGCTATGGTGGTGTCATGGCCCTGTTGACGGCCAGTCAGGACCGCCGCGTCAAAGGCCTTGTGCTCCTCGATGCGCTGGTGCCGGAAACCTTCACGGATGAAGAGATTGCGGCCACGCTCGCCGAAGTCCGCCCCCAATATGCCGAAGTGCGAAAGGAAGTGCCCGAACTGGCGGCCTCGATCATTCCGCTGATGGAGGCCATGCCCGAAACAGCGCACCATGTCCGCCCGATCCGGCGGCGCAAGGGCTTTCCAGTGATCGATATCGTCGCCGGAAAGGCGGAATACACCCGCCCGGCGGCCCGCGATGTGCACTTTACCGGCCATGCTGCGTTCGTTGCGCGTGATCCTGCTCGCACATTGATGTTGGCAGAGAAGAGCGGCCATAAGGTGATGTTTGACCAGCCGGACCTGGTGCTTGCTGCGATCAAGACGCTGTTGGGCACATTGGAGCTTGATCGATAGGCTTGGCCTGAACGCGCTACATCAGCGCCATTTTTCCGCTGCAGCGTCGTCTGTGCCCTTCGCCTCGACCCAGCGATCCTCATCAGGCAGATGTTCACGCTTCCAGAACGGGGCGTCGGTCTTCAACCGGTCGATCAGAAAGGCGCACGCTTCCAGCGCTGCCGCTCGGTGCGCACTGGCAGTGCCGACAAAGACGATGCGCGCACCGGATTCGAGCCGCCCGACGCGATGGATGAGGGTAAGGGCAGAGAGCGGCCAGCGCGCCTGCGCCTCACTTGCCAAAACCTCCAGCGCCCGCTCTGTCATGCCGGGATAATGATCGAGTGTCAGCGCAGTCACGCCATCATCGGGGCGCACCAGCCCGGTGAAACTCGCCACCGCGCCCGCGCCCGTCTCTTCGAGCGCTGTCAGCTCCGCACCGGGATCGAAATCCTCATGCTGGACGCGGATCATCCTCCGGTGACCGGGGGGAAGAAGGCGACCTCGCGGGCGTCGCCCAAAGGCGTGTCCATGCCTGCCATCTGCTGATCAATTGCGCCGCGCAACTTGGCTCTATAGCCCAGATTTCCGCCATTTTCTTCAATCCAGTCGGCGAGTGCGCCGAGTGTCATGACGCCATGGGGGCGGTCCAGTGTTTCGGAAGAGCGGCCCATGGTTTCGGCCACGCGCGCGAAATAGAGGATGGTGAGCAGCGCCATGGATCAATCCATATGTTTCAGGCCAACGCGCAGATAATCCCAGCCGGTGATTAGCGTCAAAGCGGCGGCCCCCCACAATGTGAACAGTCCAACCTGCTTGATCCACACCATGTGCGGCAGTCCCCCCGCCAGAATGAGCGCGCCCAGAGCCACGAGTTGTAGCGTCGTCTTCCATTTGGCGAGTTGCGAGACCGGAACCGAGACTTGCAGTCCGGCCAGAAATTCGCGCAGACCCGAAACCGCGATCTCACGCATCAGGATGATAATGGCCGGAATGGTGTGCCATCCGGAAATCGAAGCGGCGTCATGACGCGTGCCGACCAGCATGACGATGACGGCGGCCACCATGATCTTGTCTGCGATTGGATCAAGGAATATGCCGAGCTTGGATACGGTCCCGCGTGCGCGGGCGACATAGCCGTCAAAATAATCGGTTATCCCCATCAGGCAGTAAAGGCCGAATCCTGCGAGCCAGCCCGGCTCCCACCCTGGAAACCAGAGCAGGCCGACGAGAATCGGTACTGCAAAGATGCGCGAGAGCGTCAGGATGTTGGGAAGCGACAGCATGGCGCTTTTCAGAAATCCACCGCGATGCCGTTTTTCTCCCAATCGCCATAGCGCACCGGGTCCAGCCGCTCCGGGTCTGGCTCTGGACCGCGAGGCGTGGCCTGCGGTTGTGGCACAGGCGGGCTCTTGGAGAGATAGGCCGGAGGCTTCACATGGGCCGGGCGCGTGCTCATCGCTGGGGTCTTTCAGTGACAAAGTGAGACAACTCAATGCGCACTTTGGACGTGGCGGCCTGCAAGTTCAAGTGAACACGCGCACGAGGCGGTACGGTGCGGATACAACTTGCAAAAACTGCAACTGCGATAAATGCTTTCGCAGTTGCAGCATTTGAGGCGGAGGCCCACAAAGAACCTGCCTTTCAGGCATCCTCTCCTATCAAACTTTCAAGAGCCATCCGGTCCGCCGGGTGGCTCATTTTTTTGGTGTCCGGGCGGGCTCAGGCCCCCATTTGCGCGGCGGTCGCGAAATTGCCGTGCAGCCCCTGGCGGATGCGGATGGGGAGCTTGGCGCGGCCAATCGGACCCTGTTCCACCGCCTGCGCGTCAAAAATGCACAGATCCGAGTAGTTGGTGACGTGATTGTCTACCAGCGCCACCACCCAGCCTTCGCCTTCCGGCGCGTTGGGTGACTTGGGGATGAAGCAGGGTTCCTGCACGCCGCATTGCGGCCCGGCCCACCAGCTTTTCTCCACGCCGGTCGCCAGATCGATATGTGTCAGTGTGTTGGTGATGGCCATGAAGGCGCCGCCCGGGCCTTCATAGGGCTTGGTCACATCGAACACGAGCATCCAGCCATGGCGATAGGCGCGTGTGGCATAGCGATCATCGATGCGCGGGAATTCGTCGGCGAGGTTGGTGAGCTTTTCGACCTTTTCGAAACTGTCGCCGTTCGAAGCCATGTCCACGCTCCAGCGCGTGAGATAGCTCATCCCGCCGACCGGATCGAAGGGCGCCCCGGTTACGTCAGGGAAGAAGGGGAAGCTGTTCTTCGCGGCAATCGGCAGATCGAAATAGACCTTGGTACCATCGTTGAAGGCGTTCATCACATGGCCGGTGAAGCAGTTGTGCGGGGCCTGGAACCAGCGCATGTCCTTGGCGGTGGCCCCTTCCTTGCGCGGGAGGACGGCCATCCACACCGGCATCGCATGATCAAAGCCGAAATAGGGCATGTTCTTTTCAAGCCGGTCGAGCCCGGTGATGCAGGGCATGACGTTGAACACGACATAATCTTCGGTCACGCCGAAATCGTGCATCATGCAGAGATACTTATTCTCGAACGGAATTTCGAACAGCAAATCGCCGGTGGGAGAAATCTCCATATAGCTCATGTCGAGCGTCAGCGGCCCCTTGGACATGTAAGAGAAGGCGCACATGTTGCCCGTGGCGGGATCGATCTTGGGATGCGCGCAAAAGGTCTGGCTCGCCTGCTTTCCGTCAAAATCGGTGTAACCGAAGGTGTCGAGCGTCAGCGGGTCCATCAGCAGCAGCGGACTGTCTTCCTTCATCGCATAGAGCTGGCCGGCATGGACCATGACATTGGTGTTGGCGGTCCCGCGAATCTTTCCTGCCACCGCAGGGTCGTCGGTCAGATGGTTGCGATAGGCCCCGAACAACGCCTTGCCTGCTGCATTCTCCAGCTTCCACTTGTCGGTCTGCGCAAAACGCTGCTTGAAATCGACCTTGCCGCCCTTGAAACGGAACATGGAGACCATGCCGTCGCCATTGAAGAACTGGTCGTCGGGAAATTTGGGCGTGAACTGCGGATCGGGATGGACGCGGTAAAAAGCCCCATCGAGCGTGTCGGGCACGCTGCCCTCAATCTCAACATCCAATATGTCGCCTTGCAGGCGCACGGGACGCATCGCCCCGGTGAAGCCGGGGTTGGTCGGGAAATGGGCCATGGTCGCAGCTCTCCTATTTTGTATGCGTTGCATACGAAGTGAGCGAAGGAGTGACTTTGACCCATGTCAAAAGCGGCGCGCGGGGATTGATCAGCGCGCGCGGTGCGACCAGAGAAGGGGGAGAGAGACAGGAGAGACCCATGGGATTGACCGAAATCGAACGCTTCAATGCAGACTGGCTCAAGGCTTGGAGCGACAAGGATGTGGAACGGCTGCTGACCTTCTATACCGAGGATGCCGATTATCTCGATCCGCAGGTGCCCGCCGGTATCAAGGGGCATGACGCGCTGCGGGCTTATCTGACGCAATTGTTCGCGGCGCTTCCTGCCACAACCTACACGCCCGAAGTGGTGTGGACCGTGGAAGGCGGCTATTGCGGCCGCTGGTATCTCGATGCGGGCGAAGGCGAGGGCGCGATGCGGATGCGCGGCTTTGATTTCGTGCAGATGCGCGATGGCCGCATCAGCTTCAACGAAGTCTACACGCATACGTTGCCCGCCGCATGAGCGCGCCCGATATTCGTATGCCCGGTGATGTGACGGCTGATTGGCTGTCCGCCGTGCTCGCCCAAGGGGGTGTCGATGCGCAGGTGAGCGGTTTTACCGCCAAGGCGGTGGGCGCGGGGATGATCGGCGACAGCGTGCGCTTCACGCTCGATTATGCGCGCGCCGGGGCGGATGCGCCGCGCTCGATCGTCGGGAAATTCCCCTCGGCGGGCGAGGAGAGCCGCAATGCGGGCGTGTCGCTCGGCAATTACATGCGCGAAGTGCGGTTTTACCAGCATCTTGCCAAGACCGCGCTGATCCGCACACCCTTTTGCTATTTCACCGATGTTGATCCGGTCAGCCATGATTTCGTGCTGATGATGGAAGATCTGAACCCGGCCCGGCAGGGGGACCAGCTGGCCGGGGCCTCGATCGCGGATGCCCGGTCTGTTGTAGAGGAAGCGGCAAAGCTCCATGCCTCACACTGGCAGGATGATGCGCTGTTTGCCTATGACTGGCTCAATGCGACGGATGGCGATGGCCCGTCGTTCGACGTGAATGAGATCATTGCGCTGTGGGAGGGCTTCCGCGCCCGCTACGGCGAACGTGTGACGCCTGATGCGGCGAAGATCGGTGATGCGCTGTGTGCCAACTGGCTGAAATATGATCATGTCGATGGGCCGCGCGGCCTGAACCATGCCGATTTCCGGCCTGATAACATGATGTTCAAGGACGCGCCCGAAGGTCCGCAGATGGTGATGCTCGATTGGCAATCGGTCGGCTATGGCAATCCGGCGACAGACGTGGCCTATTTCCTCGCCGGGGCCATCACGCCTCAGGAACGCACAGAGCATGGCGCGGCGTTGCTGTCTCATTATCATGACACGATGGGCCGTCATGGCGTGTCCTATGACTCCGCCCATTTCGAGCGCCACTTTGCGCGCGGCAGCTTCCAGCTGTTCCTCACCGCCTTCTTTGCCGCCATGCTGGTGACGCAGACGCCGCGCGGCGACGACATGTTCTTCCGCATGGCCAATGGCGCGGTCGATCAGATTCTTGATACCGGAGCGATGGCGCTTCTCGATTGATCTCAATCCAGACAGCGCCATCGCTGGATCGCTTTGCTCCGCTCGCAATGATGATATGGGTTCATGCCCGTGAGACTTGGTATTGATCCATGAAATGAAGCGGCATGGTCGCGTATCGCAGATTGCCTTCAATTTCGTCGCGACACCCGAAACCTGAACATTCACGACGCGATGGAGCGACGATGGAGATCCAAGTCGGATTTCACTATTGCCCGACCCGGCCCTCACATGAGGGGGCAAGCAGTTACGTGCGTCACGGTAGCATAATTGAATGAATTATATCACTTTTACTACAATGATTGGCCCAGGTCTCTTGATTGACACACATTTGCGTTTCCCTTTTTGAGCATCTCAAGAATTCATTTTTTGCGTTGACACAATTCGCAAACGGACACAGATGCCGGTTTATGGGAGCAAATCAATAATGTGTGGCATTCTGGGTTGTTTGCTGGATGCGCGCGCGTCGATGAACAAGGGCCACCTTGCCACAGCGATGGGGCAGATGGAGCATCGCGGCCCTGATGGTGAAGGCGTAGAGGAACTTGTTACGCCTGCTGGCCAAACGCTTGTCTTGGGCCATAAGCGCTTGTCGATCATCGATTTGGCCGGCGGGGTTCAGCCCTTCTGGAGCCATGATCGGCGATTTGTCTGCACCTTCAATGGTGAAATTTACAACTATATCGAACTTCGTGAGGAACTGGTCGCACGCGGCGTGCCGTTTACGTCGCATTCAGACACTGAGGTTCTGATTGAGGCCATTCGCGCGTGGGGCGACGCAGCACTCAGCCGCTTCAGAGGTATGTTTGCCTTTGCACTATATGATACGCTGAACGATGATTTGCTGCTGGCGCGTGATCCGTTTGGAAAAAAGCCCCTGTTTTTGGCTCACACAGAAAGTGGCCTGTTCTTCGCCTCCGAAATTGCACCGCTTCTTACGCTCAGTGCGATCCCGGTTGAATTTGATCATTCCGAATTTGCCGGGTTCTTGCGTCGGCGATACGTTTATTCGCCCAAGACCATGTTCAAAGGTGTTGAAAAACTACCGTCTGGCCACGGGCTTCGTGTTCGGGGCGGGCAGGTTGAACAATGGCCCTATTATGTGTTGCCTTTCATCCAGAACAAGCCTGTTGCGCAGGACTATCGTGGCGCAGTGCGCGAATTTTCGCGCATTCTCGATGAGGCCGTCCATATTCGTATGCGAAGCGACGTGCCCTTTGGTGCCTATTTGTCGGGTGGGCTTGATTCCTCGGTGATTGTCGCGCTGATGACACAGCACAGCAACAAGCCGGTGGCTACTTTTGCTGTCGGATTTGATGATACCGAATTTTCCGAGCTGGATTACGCGGCGGAAGTGTCTTCGGCCCTCAAAACGGCTCACACCGAGCTGAAGATTTCCCCGGACATGTTCGTTGAGTGCTGGGAAAATGCAGTTTCCAAACGAGGCGCGCCGGTCTCGCAGTCATCGGATATTCCGATTTTGCTGCTGTCTGAGCGCGCGGGTCAGGATGTCAAGGTTGTGCTGACCGGCGAGGGCGCCGACGAACTGCTGGGCGGCTATCCTAAATATCGCGCTGAAGCCTGGGTCTCCCTTTACCAGAACTGGATTCCGTCCTGGCTGCACAGGGCCGTGGTCCGGCCAGTTGGCGCGAGACTTCCCTACCAGTATGATCGCATCAAGACGATGTTTGCGGCATTGGAAGAGCGCGATATCGCGCGTCGGGCAGACGCCTGGTTTGGCAGCATGGATGAAAATGAGATTCGTCGGCTCGTTCCAGAATCCGTTGTGAATCCCTTTGCTATAGACCCTGCATGGAAGGGTATGTCTTCGGCGCGTCAGCTTCAGATCATGGATCAACTCCATTGGCTTCCAGACAATCTTCTGGAGCGAGGAGACCGGATGTTGATGGCTGCTTCAGTTGAAGGGCGGATGCCCTTCATGGATACTGAACTGGCAGCGTTTGTATCGCGATTACCCGAATCCTACTATCTGGGCGGTAAAGGCGGAAAGCGCATCTTGCGAGACGCGGCTGCGCAGTGGATCGATCACAAGAGCATTGTTCGGCCCAAGAACGGGTTCAAGGTCCCGTTCGGTGATTGGCTCCACGGCCCTTTGCGTGACCGCCTGAAGGATCTTCTGCTCAGCGATCAATCCGTTTGTGCCCGGATTATGGACAAGGCGATGATCAACGTCTTTGTCTCTGACCATCTGGAACGCCGCAGCAACCGCGAAAAGGCGCTATGGTCCCTCATGAACTTCGAGATTTTTGCTCGCCAGGCTGGTTTCTGACGCGGGGCAAAAGGGGGGCGGCCGCAGCATGGCGCAGGACCGACCTTGCAGGCGGAAATTTACTGATTCCGTGGCTTGGCAGATGTGAGCCAAGGCTCTAGTCCAGCCGGGACCGTCCGAATTTTTCGAAAAGCGGTTTTGCTTCCCGCAGAAGATGGAGTAAGTGCGCGCGCTATGTCTCTGATTTCTCAAGGCCGACGCCGTGTCGTGACTGTGTTTGGCACGCGTCCGGAGGCGATCAAGATGTTCCCCGTGGTCCATGCTCTTCAGCAGGAGACCGGGCTGGAAACGCTGGTATGTGTAACAGCGCAACATCGTGAAATTCTCGATCAAGTCCTTCAGATTGCACAGATCGTTCCTGATTTCGATCTGAACGTCATGCAGCCCAACCAGTCGCTCGATACTCTTCTGGCGAGCCTCGTGACAGGTCTGGGCCAGACTTTTGATCAGATTAAGCCGCACCGAATTCTGGTTCATGGCGACACACTGACAACGATGGCCGCCACACTTGCGGCTTATTTCAGGAAGATTCCGGTGGGGCATGTCGAAGCTGGCTTACGCAGTGGAGATATTTATCAGCCCTGGCCAGAAGAAGTGAATCGCAAGGTGACGGGCGTGATTGCAGACATGCATTTTGCCCCGACTGCAACGGCGGCGCGAGCGCTCCTTGCAGAAAATGTGCCCGAAAGTGCGATCCACATCACCGGCAACACGGTCATTGACGCCCTGTTGGCCACGCAACAGCGCATCCGCCAGCAGCCTGCTTTGGCGCAAGCCCTTGATCCACTCATGGCAAAGTTAGCGGGCAAGCGCATTGTGGCCGTCACTTCGCACCGCCGTGAGAATTTCGGCGATGGGATGGAGGCTATCGCGCAATCAATCGCTACCATTTCTGAGCGCGAGGATGTCGCGATCATCTTTCCTGTTCACCCCAATCCCAACGTCCGTGGGGTAATGGCAGAGCGGCTTGGGCATCGTCCCAATGTCTACTTGATCGATCCGCTAGATTATCCCAATTTCGTGCGACTGCTCGATTTGTGCGAACTTGTCTTGACGGACAGTGGTGGCGTTCAGGAAGAAGCCCCCTCGCTTGGCAAGCCCGTGCTCGTCATGCGCGAAACGACCGAACGCCCTGAAGGCGTTGAAGCGGGGACGGCGCTGCTCGTTGGCACGCAAGCGGATCGCGTCATTTCAAATGTCTTTACCCTGCTGGATGATCGGCAGGCCTACACCGCCATGGCGCGCGCCCATAATCCGTTTGGCGACGGAACGGCTGCGCGCAAGATTGCAAGGATTGTCGCCAGTGAATGCTGAAACCACACAACGTATTTCTGTTATTGGGCTTGGTTATATTGGGCTTCCCACCGCCGCGCTGATGGCCAGCTCGGGCCGCGTTGTGCAAGGGATGGATGTCAGCCAGACCGTTGTCGATACGATCAATGCAGGCGGCGTGCATATTGAAGAGGTTGACCTGGATGAACTAGTCCATCGCGTCGTGTCGGACGGTCATCTGCGTGCTTTTACGACCGTTCAGCCGGCGGACGTGTTTGTGATTGCGGTGCCCACGCCAATCCGTGACGATCATTCGCCAGACACAGATTATGTGTTGAAAGCCGCGCGGAACATTGCGCCAGTCCTGGAAGCGGGAAATCTTGTGATTCTCGAATCCACGTCGCCAGTAGGCACGACAGACGCCATCTGTGCCCTGTTTGCTGAACTGCGCCCTGATCTTGCATTGCCGGGCCATAGTGACTCTGCTCCCGCAATCAACGTGGCCTACTGCCCGGAGCGTGTGTTGCCCGGTCGCATCCTGATTGAACTTGTGGACAATGATCGCTGCATAGGCGGTATTACACCGGCTTGTGCAGCCCGTGCGGCAGCCTTTTATCGCCAGTTCGTGAAGGGTGAGTGTATCGAGACTACGGCACGTGGAGCCGAGATGGTCAAGCTCGTCGAGAACAGCTTCCGGGATGTGAACATCGCGTTTGCCAACGAACTCTCCATGGTCTCTGAAACGATGGATGTGGATGTGTGGGAGGTGATCCGCCTCGCCAACCGTCACCCCCGCGTCAACATTTTACAGCCGGGTCCCGGAGTGGGGGGGCACTGCATAGCCGTTGATCCATGGTTTATTGTTCATGGCGATCCGGACAATGCCAACCTGATTCGTACCGCGCGCGAAGTTAATCTGGCAAAAACCGACCGTGTCGTTGAAAAGGCTGCGAAGTTGATCGAGAGTCGGAGCGATGCACGCGTCGCGTGCCTCGGCTTGGCTTTCAAGCCGAATATCGATGATTTCCGCGAGAGTCCGGCACTTGAAATCGCCCAAAAGCTGGCCGAGCGCTTCGGAGACCGCATCGAAATTGTGGAGCCGTACGCGCAGGTTCTGCCAAAGGCTATCGCTGCTACGAGCGCACGCCTTATCAGTCTTGAAGCTGCGCTTGATTG
This sequence comes from uncultured Sphingomonadales bacterium, assembly GCA_937870585.1. Classification (GTDB taxonomy): domain Bacteria; phylum Pseudomonadota; class Alphaproteobacteria; order Sphingomonadales; family Sphingomonadaceae; genus Aquisediminimonas. The sequence goes on from CALMZE010000133.1 coordinate 12,108, forward strand.
TGCAGACATTTTGATTTTGCTTGTGGATCATGATGAGTTCAAGGCGGTTCCATTGTCTGCGCGTGCCAGCAAGACGGTCTACGATACACGCGGCGTCTGGACGGACCAGCCATCTATCTAGGGAGCCCGAGCGCGGGTTGGTCCTTGAAGTCGTTTTTTGGTCTTCCCGTCGAGCCATAGAGTGACGACGAGAAGACAATGACGTGTTGGCTTCTCTCTGCTCTGACTTGGCCTCCGCGCCCGCTGTCCTGTTGGCTAACCGGGCGTTTGCCCGCCATACCGCGCCTTGAACCCGTCAAACAGCACGCGCAGGCTTTCCACAAAAACGGCCTCGTCATTGGGCGCTTTGGCCAGTGCATCGGCGAGGCGTGGGTAGCGGGCAGCGTCGAAGATGGGCATGGCGGGGCTGTGATGGGCCTCTGCCGCTGCGGCGAAAAGCGACGCGCCATAGGTGAGCTTTTCGATCGATTCGAGGATCGCGGCGTGCGTTCCTGCCGGATAGGGGCACTCCCTCAGCGTGGTTTCATACGCGCCGAGCATCAGGCTGCGCGGGAAGAAGCGGAGCATCAGCGGGGCGGCGTTGCAGTGGCGCAGGATGACGCGGCGGGTGGCCACGGCGAGTTCCACGGCATGTTCTTCCCAATCGCTCGTTTCGCGCGATTGCTCGCCCACTTCGCGCAGCATCGCCCGCGCAACGAGTTGCAGCAGCTCGTCCTTGTCCTTGAAGTGATAATAAAGCGAGGGGGCCGTGACAGACATGGCGCGGGCAACCGCCTGCACGCTCAGCGCATCAAGCCCTTCCCTGTCCACCAGTTCGATCGCGGCGGCGATGGCCGCATCCTTGGTGATCAGCGGCTTGAGCGGACGCCCCGGCTTGGTCCGTGGTTTCGATCCTGCCATGGTTCACGCACACCCCTGTTCATAGCCCCAGCCCGGCTTTGGCAATGATGTTCCGCTGGATCTCATTCGATCCGGCATAGATCGAGCCGGCCCTGTCATTCAGATATTTGAGCGGCGCGATGGCCGCTGCACGGGGGCCATAAAACGGGCCGGTCGGTTGGGCAAGTTGGTTCGGGCCGCCGCTCATCCCGGCCTGAGGCTGAAAGGCCGCGCCATAGGGTCCAGCGGCTTCGAGCGCGAGTTCGGTGATGTGCTGGCTGAGCTCTGTGCCCATCACTTTCATGATCGAGCCCGACAGGCCTGGCCGCCCGCCCTTGGCCGCAGTAGCCATCGCCTGAAATTCATAGGTTTCGAGCACATCGAGCCGGATTTGCGCAGCGGCAACGCGCCGGGCAAAGCCGGGATCTGCCATGAACGGTCCAGCGAGTTCGCGCACCCGTTCCAGCCGCACTTGCAACTCGGGCGCATAGGCGCTGCCGCCGCGTTCAAACTCAAGCAGATATTTGGCAACCGTCCAGCCATCATCAATCGCGCCAACCACATTGGCCACAGGCACTCGCACCGAATCGAAGAAAATCTGGTTCTGGATATGCTCGCCCGATGTCATGATGATCGGACGGACGGTGATGCCCGGCGTATCCATGGGAATCAGCACGAAGGTGATGCCCTGCTGCGGACGGGCATGGATTGAGGTGCGGACGAGGCAGAAGATCCAGTTCGCCATATTGGCATGGGTCGTCCAGATCTTGGTGCCGGTGCAGATGAAATCATCACCATCGCGCACCGCGCTCATTTTTAGCGGAGCCAGATCAGAGCCTGCATGCGGTTCGGAATAGCCCTGACACCAGAAGTCCTCGCCTGAAAGCATCCTTGGCAGAAAATAATCCTTCTGCGCGTCCGTTCCATGCCCCAGCAGCGCAGGCGCACACATCGCAATTCCCATGGGAGAAACCGGCGGTGCGCCAGCGCGCACGCGTTCCCGCGCAAAGATGTAACGCTGCGTCACACTCCATTCCGCCCCACCATAACGCTTTGGCCAGCTTGGCGCCGCCCAGCCGCGCGCATGTAATTTTTTCTGCCAGGCGAGCGACAGCTCATGATCGCCATAGACGCTGGTCAGCCAGCGCCCGGCTTCACGGATTTCAGGGGTGAGTTCCGCATCCAGAAAGGCGCGAACTTCATCGGAAAAGGCCTTGTCGGCATCGGTCCAGAGCATATCCATAAAGAGCATACCAGCATCATCGCAGGGCCGCTGTCAATATTCTTATACCATTTGATAATGGGGTTGACGTGTGCGCGGTTCGTGCAAAAAGGGGGAATTACATGGCGAGGATGCGCAGCATGGATTTTGACCTGACCGAAGAACAGACTTTGCTCAAAGCTACGCTCGCCCAATATCTGGCGCAACGCGCGGGCTTTGCGGAGCGGACTGCGGCATCGCGCAGCGAGCCGGGCTATCGCACCACGATGTGGCAGGATCTGGCACAGACGCTCGGTCTGCTCGGCGCGACTCTGCCCGAAAGCGCGGGCGGGCTGGGCGGAGGCGCAGTTGAACAGATGATCATCATGGAAGAACTGGGCCGCGCTCTGCTGCTGGAGCCTGTGCCTGAAACCGTGTTTCATGGCGCTTGGCTGCTGGAGCGGTGCGGCGCGCACGATCTGTTGGCGGGTGTGGTCGACGGATCAGTCCGCCTTGCCGTGGCTCTGGGAGAGCCTGAGATGCGCCATGATTATGCCGATATTGCCACGCGCGCGGCTCCTGCTGGCAGTGGCTGGGCGCTGACCGGCAGCAAGGCGGTGGTGATGGCTGCGCCTTGGGCGACCCATCTGATCGTTGCTGCACGCACCAGTGGACAGCCGGGCGATGCGGACGGCCTTTCGCTCTTCTCGCTGGACGCGAACTCAGATGGACTGACGCTCCATCCCTATCCCACCATTGATGGTCGCCGTGCGGCTGACGTGCTTCTGGATGGGGCCATCGCCACGCTGATCGGGGCAGAAGGCGGCGCGCTCGCGCTGATCGAGGAAATGCGGGATCGGGCGATTGCGGGGCAGGCCGCCGAAGCCGCCGGACTGCTCGCCACCCTGGTCAAGGATACAGTCGAATACACCAAGCAGCGTCAGCAATTCGGGCAGGCGATTTCGGGCTTTCAGGTGCTTCAGCACCGCATGGTCGATATGCACATGCAGGTGGAGATGGTGCGCTCCGCTGCCGTGCTCGCCACGCTCAAGCTCGATGGTGATCCGGTCGAGCGCGCGCTTGCAGCGTCGGCGGCCAAGGTCACGCTTGCCAATGCTTGCCGCTTCGTTGGCCAGAATGCAGTGCAGCTGCATGGCGGCATGGGCATGACCGACGAGCTGGCCATCGGCCATTATTTCAAGCGCGCCACCGTACTCGAAAGCGAATTTGGCAGTGCAGACTGGCATCTGGCTCGCCACGCCGCATTGGCGGTCAAGCGCGCGGCCTGAGCCCTTAACCCAGCAAGAGCGCCACAGTATCGAGTTCCATGATCGCCTCACCCGCGCGCTCGGCATTGCGGATGCACATCTCTTCGGGCTGAAGTTCTGCCGGGCACAGCGAAAAGAGGAACATCCATGCGGCATGGCGGGCATAATCGTGCCAGGCGTCGGCGAAGGCGGGCGGCGTTACGCCGCGCATTTCCAGCTGCTTTAGATAATGCGCCAGCTGGTCGCGCTGGCAGGCGCGGCGCTGATCGACGGGCTGCGAGCTGATGATGGCATAGCTGACGTCCCACGCCCAATGCCCCTGCATCACGGTGGCCCAATCCAGCAGGCCGGGCGTGCCATCGGCATCATAAAACTGGTTGCCAACATGTGGATCGCCATGGACCACGCAGATGGGCTGGGCGGCGTCGCTTGCCACCAGCGCATGGATCGCAGCGCCTATCCGGTCGCGGTCGCGCAGTGCGTCGGGAATATGGGTGAAGCGCGGGCGTTGGGCTGCATAGTCCCAAAAGCCCAGAAACTGGTCTGCGACATTGTTTGCATGGATAATCCCACCGGGCTTGAGCCACTCCCATTGACCGAGCGTCGGCGCGCGCCAGTGCGCGGCGTGCAGGTCTGCCAGCATGTCGAGAATGGCGTTCATCCGTTCGGGGGAAACCGTCGCATCCTGATTGCCGAAGGTCACGGGGCGTCGGTTGAGGTCTTCATAGATCACGATTCCGCTCGATCCGTCGGGCGCGAGGGCGGTGGCATAAGGGCGCGGCACATTGAGCGACAGCGCAGGCGCAAGATCGCGAAAGAAGCAGGCCTCAATCGCGCTGTGTTCGGCTTGTTCGGCCAGCTGGGTTTCCAGCCCGCATTTGAGCCAGAGCGAAGGCGGCAGCCCGTGCGCCTGCCCCGCCTCGTTCCAGCCGATATGATATTCCACCTTGGTCGCCGTGCCACGGATCACCGTACCGCGCTCAAATGTGAGGGCCGCAGCGCCGCCGTGATGGCGTGCAACGCACTGGCTGAACCATGCGGCGGTGATGGCGGCAAGGGTTTGCGGGAACGGGGTTTGACCATCTTGCATGGGGCAACTCCTCTCTGCCTAATGACTATAGATTTTTACTTGACGGGCAAGCAATTCAAAATCTATGCTCCTTAGACTGCAATCGGCGGCATCGTGTCGAATGCCGAAATGCAAAGGGAGGACGCCGCAATGCGCAACGCATCTTACAGGAAATTTTTGTCTGGAACCGTCGCTGCCGGAGCAATTCTGGCCAGCCTCTCGCTGCCCTCTCAGGCCAGCGCGCAAGCGGCGGAGGATGCCGCTGCCGACGATGATATCGTCGTGACCGCGCAGCGCCGCGAGGAGAAGGCGAAGGACGTTCCTATCACGCTGACCACCATCACGTCCGAAGCGCTTGGCAACGGCGATGTGCAGCAGCTGAGCGACATCGCCAAGCTGACGCCCGCACTGCGCTTTGACAATTATGGCGGCTTTGTACAGCCCACCATCCGTGGCGTCGGCACGGCCGTGTCTGCATCGGGCGCGGGTTCAAATGTTGGCATTTATGTCGATGGCTTTTATGCGCCCAACCCGCTGTCGAACGATTTTCAATTGCTCAACGTATCAAGTGTGACCGTGCTCAAGGGGCCGCAAGGCACGCTGTTTGGTCGCAACTCGACCGGTGGCGCCATTCAGGTGACGACGACCGATCCCAGCGCTGAAACGCGTGGTCTCGCTGAGGTCTCCTATGGCCGCTTCAACGCCCAGAAATATCAGGCCTATTTCACGACCGGAACGGACACTATCGCCTTCGACATTGCCGGGCTCTACCGCAAGGGCAATGGTTTCGTGCGCAACGTGGTGACGGGCAGCAAGAAAGATGCGGCCTATGATGCCTGGTCGATCCGCACGGGGGTGAAGTTCACCTTGTCTGATTCAGCTTCGCTGCTGTTCCGCTACACCCACGCGGATACCGAAGATCCCACTTACACCGCGTTCAACAGTCTGACGCAGAACGGCGTTGTGCAAAGCGCGGGGACGGCGCTGAGCCCACTGATTCCCGGTGGTGTCATCGCCTCGACCAGTCGGCGCGAAGTGTCGCAAACCAGCGGCGCGAACTTCACCTCCAAGGTGGATGCGTTCCAGCTGACGGGTGAGCTTGATCTTGGCATTGGCACGCTGCGCTCCTACTCGCAGTATCGCAAGGAATCCTCGCTCTCTTTCCTCGATCTCGATGGTTCGTCGCTGCCGATTTTCGATGTGGAGTTTTTCATCACCGACAAGGTGATCACGCAGGAACTGATCCTGACCTCGGAAGGCGATGGCCCGCTGCAATGGACTGTCGGTGGCTTCTATTTCTCGGACAAGAACCGCTTCAAATATCTGGACGGCTTTGTGGCCGGTGGCGCGCGCACCAACGTCTCGCGCTCGCAGACCGATACCAAATCGGCGGCGGCGTTCGTTGATATGACCTATAATATCGGGGACAAGCTCTTCGTCACCGGTGGTCTGCGCTACAGCAATGACAAGGTGAAGAATGGTGGCTTTGGTGCCGGGCCGCTGGCCTTTCCGCTGCCCGCCGGTTTCTACCCGATCCCCGATATTTCCGACAGCCGTCTGACGCCGCGCCTCGTGCTGCGCTACAAGCCGTCCGAAGCGTCGAGCGTCTATGCCTCTTTCACGGCGGGGCATAAGGCGGCGATCCTCAACCCCAATGGCTTCACCACCGTTCCGGTCGATTCCGAAAAAATCCGGGCGTATGAAGTCGGCTACAAATATGCCGCGCGCGGCCTGTCGTTCGATCTTTCAGCCTATTATTATGATTATTCGAACCTTCAGGTGGCGAGCTATAATGGCACGCAATCGCTGATCACCAACGCGGCGGACTCGCGGGTCTATGGTCTGGAAAGCCAGCTGTCCTATCAGGTGTCGGACGCATTCCAGATCAACATGGGCGCGGCCTATACTGATGCGAAATATGACAAGTTCCTCACCTCACCGCGCTTTGATCAGTGTCTCGCGGCGGCGTGCGGGGCGGCCTACGGCCTTTTCCTGACTTCCACGACCGATGCCAGCGGCTTCCGCATGGCGCGGTCGCCCAAGTTCACCGGCAATATTGGAGGCCGGTATGAGGTGGATATGGCAGGCGGCAAATTCGCGCTCTCAGGCAGCCTGGCCTACACGTCCAAGGCCTATTTCGACTCGTCGCAGCAATATTCGCAGAAGGGCTATGAACTGCTCAGCCTGCGTGCCGAATGGACCGATCCGAGCGACCGTTTCACGCTGGCAGTCTATGGCGACAATGTTACGGACTCAAAATATCACAACCAGATCCTGCCGGGGCAGTTCGCGATCCAGACCGTCTGGGGTCAGCCTGCCAGCTGGGGCATTTCAGGGCGTGTGAAGTTCTGATTTTGCCAGACGGATGACAAGGGGAAGGGCCTCGCCGGTTGGCGGGGCCTTTTCCTTTAACAGGCTACCGTAAGAGCCCACGACGGGTTCCGCTCTGACGGAATTCACCGCCCCTCGCGACGGCGGAGCGTTTGATGCGGGGCTCCGGATCGGCGCACTGGGCGGCTGGCTCCGCTCCTTGGAAAGCGCCTATCGTTAAGTCAGGGATCCTCGCGTGCTGCGCTATGCGCCTTGGCGTGAGGTCATTCTTTTCATACCAAGGCGCAAAGACAGGCAGGCGAGGATCAGAGCGTCTCGGTGATGAACGCGCGATAATCCGCGCCCTGGAAACGGTGCTTGCGGGCTTCGGTGTAGGCGGGGCTGTCATACCAGGCCTTGGCCGCTTCCATCGTCGGAAATTCGATGATCACCGCGCCATCGATTGGCGCGCCCTCCAGCGTTTCATGCTTGCCATAAACCACATGCGGCTTGGCTTCATGCCCGGCCATCGAGGCTCCGGCTTTGGGCGCATAGGCATCCATTTCGGCCTGATCGCGCATCCGTTCGCGGGTGAAAACAATAAAAGCGGCCATCATCCATCTCCTTATCTGGTTGGGAACACAGTATCTCTTGCGGGCACGGGCAGGCAGGTCAAGCCATGGTTGCGATTTGTGATTGCAACGTGGCACGGCGCTGATAACCTTCGCCTTCCCGTTGCCTATCAAAGGAGAATTTTATGCGGAAAATGACTGTTGCCATGGTGGCGGGCTTTGCCTTGATCGGCCTTTCTGCCTGCTCTGAAAAGGCGAAAGAAGAATCGAGCGAAGCCGCAGGCGCGGTGGTCGAAGACGCCAAGGATGCGACCGCCACGGCGGGTGCAATGATCGAAGAAGGTGCTGACAAGGCCGGTGCTGTCGCTTCCGATGCCACCGATAAGGCTGGGGCTGTGGCGGCTGATGCCAAGGCTGTCGCAGGCGATGCCGCAGCCGATGTGAAGGACAAGGCGGCTGTCACGGCAGACAAGGCCAAGGACGCAGCCGGCAAGGTCATTGAAAAGGCTGGGGCTGCTGCTGAAAAGGCGGGCGAAAAGCTTCAGAACTGATCCTTCTCGGGACAGTTTGCCGAATTGACGCGGAAGGCGCGTCCGCCAGTTGCGCGGGCGCGCCTTTTCGTTACTTATGACAGCTTCACGGGTCGCGCTGTGGGTGTTCTTGGGGTGGTGCGCCGTATGAGCGAGTCGATTTTCAGGCAGTCGGCACTGGACCGGCTGGCCAATCCGGAACGGCTGGATGCGCCCGTGCATCTGGTGCCGCGCGCTTCATGGATGTTGCTTGCCGCATTGGGAGCGGTGATCGCCGGGGCCTTGCTCTGGTCCATCTTCACGCATGTTCCGCTCAAGGTGGGCGCGCAAGGCGTATTGATAGGGGCTGGCGGTCTGTCTGAAATCGCCAGCGGAGAGGCAGGCAAGATTGAGCGGCTGATGGTCACCTCCGGTCAGCAGGTGAAGGCTGGAGACCCGATTGCCCAGCTCTACCGCACCGATCTGGAGCGCGATCTGGAGGAAGCCCGCGCCAAATTGTCAGGCGCGCAGGATCGCTACAGCCGCCTCTCCGGCTATTACGCAGCCCAGCAGGCCCGCGACGGGCAGGCTGACGCGATGCGGGTGGGGTCGCTCGCCGACAGCCGTCGGGCGCTCGCGGATCGCGCCCGTTATCTGGAAGACAAGGCCGTGCGGATGCGGCAGCTTGTCGCGCGGGGCTTTGTTCAGAAAGACCGGCTGGCCGATGTGCAGGCTGAACTGGCCGCAGTGCGCGAGAAAATGGCCAATCTGGGCGAATCTGCCGTGCGCGTGCAGGTGGATGCCAATGCCAAGGCCGGGCAGGCCGATCTTGCCATGCTCGATGAGCGGCGCACCATCGAAGAGCAGCAGCGGCTGATCGCGCGGCTGACGACGCAACTAACCGAGCGACGCTTCATTCGCGCCGGAGAAGCGGGGCAGATCACCGAACTCAAGCTGGGCAATGGAGACATGGTGGGCGCAGGCAGCGCGATTGCAACGCTTGCGCCTGCCGGACCGCGCGGGGGCATGGTGGCCTTGCTCTATGTGCCGGTGGCGGAAGGCAAACGCATCCGCCGCGGCATGGCTGCTGAAATCGTGCCCGCCAATGTGGAACGGGCGGTCTATGGTCATGTGACAGGCCGGGTGCAGTCGGTTGCGCCTTTACCGGCCACAGCCGAAGGTATGCGGCGGATGCTGCGCAATGATGCGCTCGTTCAGCAGATGATGGCGGGTGGCGCACCGATTGAGGTGCGCGTTGCGCTCGATAGGGATACCACCACGCCGAGTGGTTTTCACTGGTCCGCCTCACGCGGGCCGTCTGCTGGCATCAGCGCCGGGTCCGCGCTTGCCGGGCAGGTCGTGATCGAGCGCCAGCGCCTGATCGGCCTGCTCATTCCTCAGGCAGCGGATTGAGGCGATGGCGCGGCGGCTGAAAACGCCCACCATCCTCCAGCTGGAGGCAGCGGAGTGCGGCGCAGCGTCGCTCGGCATGGTGCTGGGCTATCATGGCCGCTTCCTCCCGCTGGATGAACTGCGGACATTGTGCGGCGTCTCGCGCGATGGCTCCAAAGCGTCGAGTCTGGTGCGGGCTGGGCGCGCGCTGGGCATGGAAGCCAAGGGCATGAAGGCTGAGCCGCATCATCTGGCGGATTTGCCCTTGCCCGCCATCGCCTTCGTCAATTTCAACCATTTCCTCGTCGTTGAAGCGATGGATGAAGCGCATGTCTGGGTGAATGATCCGGCGGACGGGCGGCGGCGCGAAACGCTGGACGCTTTTTCTGTCAGCTTCACCGGCGTGGTGCTCACTTATGAGCCCGGCCCTGAATTCAAGACAGGGGACAGCCGCCCCAGTCTCGCGCAATCGCTGCGCAGCCGCTTTGCCGGGTTTGAACCGGCTTTGTGGTTCGTCATTCTGGTCAGTCTGGCGCTCGTCATACCCGGCATCATTTTGCCGATCTTCTCACGCATTTTCGTCGATTATGTACTGGTCCGCTCGCTCGATGACTGGCTGTTGCCGCTCTTGGGCGGGATGCTGCTCACTGCCTTCATCCGTTTCCTCATGCTCGAATTGCAGGGGCAGGCGCTGGTGCGTGTGCGGATGGCAATGATGATGCAATCGGGCAGTGATCTGATGCGCAGGCTGATGATGTTGCCCATCGGCTTTTTCGATCAGCGCTTTGCTGGGGAAATTGCTGACCGGGTGAAGCTGAATGAGGGTCTGGCCGAACTGCTGACCGGGCGACTGGCACAGGCTTCGGCCAGTCTGGTCACGGCGGGTTTCTTCCTGATTGCGATGCTGGCCTATAATTGGGCGCTCACCATCCCGGTTGTGCTGCTGGCAGCGGCCAATGCGGCTGTGCTGATGCTCTCCGGCCGCATCCTGTCTGAGCGGTATCGCAAGCTCTCGATTGATCGCGGCAAGCTCTCTGGTGCGCGCGTGTCTGGCATCAAGGACATGGAGACGTTCAAGGCGAGCGGCGCGGAAGACATGCTGTTCGCGCGCTGGATGGGGCTGGCAGTCAACGCGCAGAACAGCCAGCAGGCTGCCAACGCCCTGTCTGCGTGGGTGATGCCGCTGCCCGCGCTGATCAGCGCGCTGATCACGGGTGTCATTCTGGTGCTGGGCGGGCTTGCGGTGATGAACGGCACGATGACGCTCGGCGGGCTGGTTGGCTATCAAACGCTCGCCGCGAGCTTTGCCGCGCCGGTGGCCGCGCTGGCCGGGTTCGGCACCGAAATCCAGCAGATCCGGTCCTACACCGAACGGCTTGATGATGTGCTGACGCAAACCCCCGATCCGCGTTTCGCCGGGCCGCAGCGCGCATTTGACGGGCAGTTGCCACGCGGGCGGTTGACGCTGGAGGCTGTCTCGTTCGGCTATGCGCCGCTCGATCCGCCGCTGGTGGACAGGCTCTCGCTCGATATTGCACCGGGCGAGCGGATCGCACTGGTGGGGCCGTCGGGCTCAGGCAAATCGACGCTGGGCAAGCTGATTGGCGGGCTGGAAAATCCGCGCGAAGGCCGCGTCGTGCTCGATGGGCGTCCGCTGTTTGACTGGCCTGCGCAAGCACTGGCGCACCGGCTGGCCTATGTCCGGCAGGATGTGGTGCTGTTTGCAGGCAGTGTGCGTGAAAATCTGACGCTCTGGGATCCGACCATTCCAGAGGCGGACATGATTCAGGCCGCCAAGGATGCGCAAATCCACGCGCTCATCGCCTCGCGCCCGGGCGGCTATGACGCACTGATTGCCGAAGGCGGCAATAACTTTTCGGGTGGTGAGCGCCAGCGCATCGAGATCGCCCGCGCGCTGGCCACCAACCCTGCGCTGATCATCCTCGATGAAGCGACCAGCGCGCTCGATCCCATCTCCGAACATCTGGTCATGGAGGCGATCCGCAGGCGCGGCATGACGTGCATCATCATTGCGCACCGCCTCTCGGCCATCCGCGATTGTGATCAGATCATCGTGCTCCAGAATGGGCGTGATGTAGAGCGCGGGACGCATGGCGAGTTGCTGGCGATGGAGGGGCTTTATGCCCGCCTCGTCGAAGCCTAGGCTGCCCATCCAGCCCGGCGCGCCAGTGCCGCTGCCCAACGGCGTGCAGGCGTGGCGCGTGCAGGATGCACCGGTGGAGGTTTATCTGGTCAGCCCTGAGCGGCGTCGGCTGATAGCCGTGGTGGAGCCGGGCGGCCATGTGTTCGGCATCGCGCATGAGACGCTCTCGCTCCAGATGGTGGCCGGGGAAGCCAGCGGGGAGGCCCCTGCGGTGCGCGACGTGGCCGAGAGCGCCCGACACTGGATGGAGCAGGCAGCAGGTGCAGCGGGCGTGGCTGTGCCCAAAGGCAAGGCGGATGCTGACGCTGTGGCGGCCTTCACCGTCGCGCTCAATGCCGCTTTTGCCCGGGCGGATGCAGAACGCGATGCAGCGCTCTCAGCCCGCCTGTCTGGTGAGGGCGTGGCGCAAGATGCCGCGCGCTCGCTCGCCGATGCCCTCAAACAGGCCGCGCTGGCTTTGGGCGGCGATCTGGAGCGCGAAAGCGTTCTTCCGCATACGACAGATTTTGCGCTCGCCCCGTCACTGGCCCGGCGATACGGGCTGCGCGCCGCGCGCGTCGTTCTGGATGGGCATTGGACGGACGATGATCGCGGGCCTCTGCTGCTGCGCGAACGCGGTACGCAGGCGGTGCGCTTTGCCGTCTGGAGGCCGTCTGGCTATGTCGATGCCAGTGGCGACCCTGTGGATGGAGCCGCACAGGATACGCTGGCTTGGCGCGTCTACGGACCTCTGGCCGACGATGTCAGCACAATGCGCGGCATGATGAAAAGCGTGCTGCGCGGCCTGATGCGGGAATGGAAGCCGATTGCGGGCGCGGCGCTGCTGGCCGCGCTGCTCGGGCTGATCGCGCCCTGGACGGCGGGCTGGATCTTCGATGAAATCGTGCCGGGCGGAGAGCGCAGCCTTCTGGCCGCAGCCGGGCTGGCGCTGCTCGCTGCCGCTCTGGTGACGGTGGTCCTTTCAGCCGTGCGCGCGCTGGCGATCAGTCGGGTGCGCGGGCGTGGCATGTTGACGATGATGGCGGGACTTTCAGACCATGTGCTGCGCCTGCCCGCGCGCTTCTTCCGCACCGTTTCCGCCGGGGATTTCGCGCAACGGTTGGCGAGCGTGGAGATGGTGCGCACCAGCGTGACCGAATTGCTGCTCAATGCCGGGCTCACCTCGGTCTTCGCCTTGCTCTATCTCGGGCAATTGCTGCTGTTTGACACAAGGTTGGCGCTTGCCGGGCTGGCGCTCACGCTTGTCTATGTTACGCTCACGGTGATTTTCAGAACGCTTCAGGTGCGCCCGGCCACACTTGCAGCAGAGCGAGATGGGAAGCTGGCCAGCCTTACCTATGAAATGCTCGAAGGCGTGGCCAAACTGCGCACAGCGGCGGCCGAAGGGCGGATGCTGGCGCGCTGGCAGACGGCCTATGCATCCGAACGCGATGCGGCAGCGGCCTCTGACCGCATCGAAGCGCATTATCGCGCTTTCGAAGACAGTTGGTCACTGCTCACCATGGCCGGCCTGTTTGCCACCGCAGCCTTGCTCGCACAGGCGGATCTGTCTGCCGGGCAGCTGATAGCGTTTCTGGCTGCGTTCGGACTGTTTCAGGGGGCGTTTACGCAACTCTGCGACGGATTGATGGCGCTGTGGGGACTGCAACCCATTGCCGAGCGCGCGCGCCCGATCCTCACCGCGCCTGCCGAAGCGCGCGCGGGCCGGGCCGATCCGGGGCGGTTGCAGGGCCATATTGCAGCCAGCGGCCTCAGCTTTGCCTATGATGGCGCCAATGTCCCGATTATCGACGGGCTTGATCTGGAGGTGAAGCCCGGCGAACATCTCGCCATTGTCGGCGGCTCGGGTTCGGGCAAGTCGACAATCCTACGGCTGCTGCTCGGCTTTGAAGCGCCGCTGACCGGCTCGATCACCTATGATGGGCAGGATTTCTCAAGTCTCGATCCCGCGCGCGTCCGCTCGCAAATCGGGGTGGTGCTTCAGTCGAGTCAGCTTTTTGCAGGCTCGATTCAGGAGAATATCAAGGGCGCGAGCGATGCCACGCTCGAACACTGCCTCGCTGCTGCCGAGGCCGCCGGTCTGGCGCGCGATCTCAAGCTCTTCCCGATGGGCCTGCACACCCCGATCACAGAAGGTGCTGGCACACTCTCTGGCGGGCAGCGTCAGCGCATCCTGATCGCCCGCGCGCTGGCAGGAAGCCCGCGCATCCTGTTCCTTGATGAGGCCACCAGCGCTCTCGACAATGCCACGCAGGCGGTTGTCGCTGAAACCATGGGCGCGCTCAATGCAACCCGCATCACCATCGCCCACCGCCTCTCCACTGTGCGCAATGCCAACCGGATTGCCGTGCTGGAAAAAGGGCGGTTTGTGGAAAGCGGCGATTTTGAAAGCCTGATGGCAAGGAACGGGGCCTTTGCCCAACTGGCCAGACGCCAGCTGCTGGAGGATTGAGATGAAGAAAGCACTCTATATCCTGGGCGAACTGGAGGATCGGGATCTGGTCTGGCTGAACGCCGCAGGCCGGGTGGAAACCCTGACCGATGGCGCGTGGCTGATCCGTGCCGGTCAGGAGGTGCGCCAGCTCTATTTCATCGTCGATGGTGATTTTGACGTGGTTCTCCCCAAGACCGGGCAGGTCGTCGCGCGCCTCTCTCTGGGCGATGTCACAGGCGAAATGAGCTTTGTTGAAAAGCGCCTACCCTCTGCCAGCGTGCGCGCATCCGGCCCGGCCCAAGTGCTCGCTGTGCCGCGTGAGGCGATCCTCGCACGCTTTGAAGAAGACACCGCTTTTGCCGCGCGCTTCTGGCACGCTTTGGCCATCTTCCTCTCAGATCGGCTGCGCACCGCGACCGGCGGCGGCAGCGAGAGCGATGCGCGCGAACTCGATGACGGCTTGCTCGATACGTTGCACGTAGCGGGTGACCGCTTCACCCGCCTGCTCGATCTCCTCGCTGGGAGGACACGTTAACAGGCTGTTGCAAGGCTCACAGTTCGAGCGGATTTGAAAGGTTCTACCAAGCGCCTGTTCGATCCATTTGCGGATATGCTCACGGAAGGCATGGCTGGGGTGACCCGGCCTGCGCCCATCAACGCAAGGTCAAGAAAGCCGCCATAGCTTCAGCCAAAATCTTCACTGCCATGGGCCGGACCCAAGGGCGGGTCGGTGCGGAGGATCAACCCCGCAGCACCGCCCCCAGCTTGGCAGCAGCGGCCACCACCTTGTCGGCAATCGCTTTCAGATCAGCCTCGCCATAGCTCTTCTCGACCGGCTGGAGCGTAACTTCCACGGCCAAGCTGACCTGCCCCTCAGGCACGCCCTGCCCGGCAAAGCGGTCAAACAGTCGAGCCGCGACGATGTTCGCCTTGTCCGCGCCCTTGATGGTGCGGACGAGATCGCCCGCCGGCAGGCTTTCGGGGACCAGAAACGCAAAGTCGCGCGTTACGGCTTGCAGCGGCGGTGGCGTGAAGGCCGGGCGCATAAAGCCCGTTCCGCCGCGCTTGGCGGGCAGCGCGTCGAGATAAATCTCTGCCGCCATCACCGGACCATCTAGATCAAAGGCCTTTGCAGTATTGGGATGCAGCGCCCCGAAGGCCGCCAGAACCGTCTTGGGGCCAAGGCGCAACGTAGCAGACTGGCCGGGGTGGAAATGGTCACCAGCCTCTCCCATGACTTGGAGGTTTTCGACCGGAGCCCCAGCCGCCGCCAACAGCGCGAGCACTTCGCCCTTGGCATCATAGGCATCAAACTTGGCCGCCTTGCCGGTGGCCCAGCCGCGCGACGCCTTGTCGCCCGCGAGCACGAGGCCAACGGTCGGATGCTCCTTGTCCGCCAGATAGCGCCGACCCAGTTCGAACAGACGGATGCTGTCCGCCCCTCGCGCCTGATTGCGGGCAGCGGCTGAAAGCAGACCGGGCAAGAGCGAAGGCCGCATGACCTTCATGTCTTCGCTGATCGGATTGGCGAGCGTCCAGTGTCCGCCACCAAAGGCCGCAGCTTCTTTTTCGGGCAGGAAGGACCAGTTGATCGCTTCGTTCAAGCCCCGCGCGGCCGCCGCACGACGCACCTTGCGCTCGATGGTCTGTGCTGGCGTGGCGGTCGGCTTGGCGACGCCATCGGCGCGCGGCAATGGCGTTGAGGGGACGTTGTCCAACCCCACCATGCGCACGACTTCTTCCACTAGGTCAGGCGCGCCATCAATATCGCGTCGCCAGGTCGGGATGGTGACTGTCCAGTCCGGAGCTACACCAAAGCCCAGCGACTCCAGCACTGTCTTCTGCCGCGCGGCAGGCACGTCAATGCCTCCCAGACGCGCGCATATGCCGGTGTCGTAAGACAGGGTGCGCGGTGCCACAGGCGGCGTTCCCGCGCGCGTGATGGCGCTGGCGGTGCCGCCGCAATGCTCCAGCACCAGCCATGTGGCGATGGCGAGGCCATCCTCCAGAAACGCCGGATCAACGCCGCGTTCAAAGCGCTGGCGGGCATCGCTGGTCAGCATAAGCTTCTGCCCGGCGCGCGCGATATGTTCGGGATCGAAATAGGCACATTCGATCAGCACGTTGGTCGTGCCTTCCGAACAGCCCGAATGCTCGCCGCCCATGATGCCGGCAATGTCATGCACCTGCGCATCATCGGCGATGACAGTCATGCTGGCGTCTAACGTGTAGGTTTTGCCATTGAGCGCCACAACCTGCTCGCCATCCCGCGCCTTGCGGGCAACGAGCGCGCCGGACAATTGGGCACGATCATAGACGTGCAAAGGCCGCCCCAGATCGAGCGAGACGAAGTTGGTGATGTCCACCAGCGCTGAAATCGGCTTCTGGCCAACCGCCTTGAGCTTCTCGACCATCCACGCCGGAGCCGCGCCATTGGTGACGCCGGAGACGGCCTGCGCGTAGAAAGCCGGACAGCCTGCGGGGTCATCGGTGCGCACATCGGGCGCGGGATCGCTGCCGGGGATCGGCGCGAGCGTGCCCATGCGATAGACCTCGCCCAGCGGCTTCAATGTGCCCAAGCCGGCCGCTGCCAGATCGCGGGCAATGCCGCGCACGCCCATGCAATCCTGCCGGTTGGGCGTGATGGCAACCTCGATCACCGGATCGTTGAGCGCGGCATAATCGCTGAACGCGGTGCCGACTGGCGCATCGGCGGGCAGTTCGATGATCCCATCATGATCATCGCCCAGTTCCAGCTCGCGGCTGGAGCACATCATGCCGTTCGATTCGACGCCCCTGATGGCGGCCTTCTTCAGCACCATGCCATTGGCGGGAACGACCGCACCTTCGACGCCAAACACGCCGACCAGTCCGGCGCGCGCATTGGGTGCACCGCACACGACTTGCAGAGCGCCCTGCCCGGCATCGACAGTCAGCACCTGCAACTTGTCCGCCTGCGGATGACGTTCGGCGGTCAGCACTTTCGCCACAGTGAAGCCCTTCAGGCGTTCGGCGGGGTTCTCAATGCCTTCGACTTCGAGCCCGATGCGGTTGCACGCGTCGGCCACGTCATGAACGGTCGCTTCGGTCTCCAGATGCTCCTTGAGCCAGCTCAGAGAGAATTTCATGCGCCTACTCCTCCGCTCAGCGTGGGCACATCGAGTGCCGCAAAGCCATAATGTTTCAGCCAGCGCAGATCGCCATCGAAGAAGGCGCGCAGATCATCCATGCCATATTTGAGCATGGCGAGCCGGTCGACGCCGGTGCCGAAGGCGAAGCCCTGATATTCGTCCGGATCAAGCCCGCAATTTTCGATCACCCGCCGGTGGACCATGCCGCTGCCCAGCACTTCCATCCAGTGATCGGAGCCGCCGACGACGCGCTTGCCGTTCTGGATCGTGTACCCGATGTCGATTTCCGCGCTCGGTTCTGTGAAGGGGAAATAGCTGGGGCGCATCCGGATGGTCACATCGTCGCGCTCGAAAAAGGCGCGCAGGAAGGTTTCCAGCGTCCATTTGAGATGGCCAAGGTGAATGCCCTTGTCGATCACCAGACCCTCGATCTGGTGGAACATCGGCGTGTGTGTGGCGTCTGAATCACTGCGGTAGACGCGGCCCGGCGCGATGATGCGGATCGGGGGCTTTTGCGATGTCATCGTGCGGATCTGCACCGGAGAGGTGTGCGTGCGCAGCAGCATCTTTTGAGCCCTCTCCCCTTCAGGGGAGAGGGTTGGGAGAGGGGAAGTCTCGCTCGACTCATCCCCTCTCCCCGGCCCTCTCCCCTGAAGGGGAGAGGGAGAAGTTTCGGGGAAATAGAAAGTGTCATGCATCGCCCGCGCCGGGTGCGTTTCGGGGATGTTGAGCGCGGAGAAATTGGTCCAATCGTCCTCAATCTCAGGACCTTCGGCAACGGCAAAGCCCATATCCGCGAAGATTTCGGCCAGTTCGTCCATGACTTGCGAAACGGGGTGCACCGAACCGCGCGGCGCTTCGGACGAGGGCAGCGTCATGTCGAGCCGCTCGGTGGCGAGGCGGGCATTGAGCACAGCGGATTCAATCGCCGCCTTCTTGTCGGCAATGGCGGTGGTCACGGCCTCGCGCAGGCCATTGATGACCGGCCCCTGCACCTGCCGCTCTTCGGGAGACATCTGCCCCAGCGTCTTCAAGAGCGCAGAGACACTGCCTTGCTTGCCGAGCGCCGCCACACGCACAGTCTCCAGCGCATCTAGGCTGTCAGCCCCTGCAATGGCGGCAAGAGTTTCGGATTGGAGTGTGGCGATGTCTGTCATGAGTGTCCGTCCGTAATGCCCACAAGCAAAAGGGCGCGAACGGCAAGCCTGCCGCCCACGCCCCTTTGCGCATAAGTCGAAGTTGTTACGCTGCCTGAGGCAGAGCCGCCTTCGCCTGCGCGACGATGACGCTAAACGCACCAGCTTCGTTCATGGCCAGATCGGCCAGAATCTTGCGGTCCAGCTCAACACCGGCCAGCTTGCAGCCGTGCATGAACTGACCATAGGTCAGACCTTCGGCGCGAACGGCGGCGTTGATACGCTGGATCCACAGCGCGCGGAAGCTGCGCTTCTTCGCCTTGCGGTCGCGGTATGCGTACTGGCCAGCCTTTTCGACGGCCTGAATCGCGATGCGAATCGTGTTCTTGCGACGGCCATAATAGCCCTTCGCCTTGTCCAGAATGCGCTTGTGACGCGCGTGGGTGGTAACACCCCGTTTGATGCGAGACATGGTTCAGTGCTCCTTACTTGAGGCCGTAAGGCGCCCACGCCTTCACCGTTGCGGTGTCAGCGTCGGACAGCACGGAAGTGCCGCGATTCTGGCGGATATACTTGCCATTATGGCTGATGAGCCGGTGCCGCTTGCCGGCCACGCCGTGCTTCAGCTTGCCGGTCGCGGTGAGCGTGAAACGCTTCTTCACACCGCTCTTGGTCTTCAGTTTGGGCATTTTCGTCCTTTCACAAATGCGACGATCAAGACCGGCCGTGGCAGCCCTTTCAGCCAGGCAGGTCAGCTTATCGTACAGCGGAAGAGCGCGCCTTTAGGGGGAGTACCCCGAAAAGGCAAGCCCTTGCTGCCATGCGCTATCCCATCAGAAGCGGAAGCCCGCCGTGATCGACCAGGTGCGCGGATCGCCAAAATAGACGGTCTGGATGTTGCCCACGCTGGAGAATTCCTGCCCGTCGGTCTTGTAGAGCGACTTGCCGACATTCTTCACCGCGCCGCGCAGATAATAACGCCCTTCGGCAAAATCGGCCTGCGCATAGAGATTGCCCAGCCAATAGCCATTTTCGGTCAGCCCCGGACGGTTGTCGATCGAGAGATACTGCTTGTCGACAAAGCGGGCTTCACCACCCAGCGTCAGCGAGGCCGAACCCAGCGGGATCACATAGTCAGACGAGAGACGCAGGCTGAGCGGCGGCGCGAAGGCGGGCTTGCAGACCACGGCAGCGCCAGTGGGGTTGCAGGAGAAGGCGGGCGCACGGCGTCCGTCGTTGAACTCCTTATATTTGGCGTCGAGATAGCCCATCGCCACGCCGAGCGTCAGCGCGGTCACCGGCTTCACAGTCGCTTCCACTTCAACGCCCTGCATCCGCAGCTTGCCCGCGTTGAGCACAGGGAAGGAACCGCCGGTGATGCCGGTGTTTCCGCCGCCCACACGCGCCTGGAAGTTGCGATAGTCCGAATAGAAGAAGTTGGCGGCCAACCGCACGCGCCCGCCCAGGAAGTTGCCCTTGGCACCCGCTTCATAGGTCCAGACCGTTTCCGGCTTGAAGAAGGGGGTGATCGTCGTGACGCCATTCACAACCTCTGTCACATCGCCCAGACCGTTGACGCGGCCATTAAACCCGCCCGATTTGAAGCCACGCTGCGCCGAGGCATAAAGATGCGTGTTCGGCGTCGGCTTGAACGACAGCGTGAGCGAGGGTGTCCACGCACCGAAGGTCACATGGTCAAGCGAGTTGAACGGCGCAGGAAGGCTGTTCGGGAAGACGAAGGGTGCACCCGGCGCACCGCCGGTGAAAGCGGTCGTCGTGCGATAATATTCCTTGCGATCCTTGGTGTAACGCAGGCCACCCGTCACCGAGAAGGCGTCGGACAAATCATAGGTCAACTGGCCGAATGCGGCGTAGCTCTTCACCGTCTGATCATCATCAATGGTGCGCAGGAAAGAGAGCGGGAAACCGACATATTTCAGATAGCTGTCTGCATAGGCTTCCTGATGCGAGGCGATCTGCTCGTTCATATAATAGAGACCGAACACACCCTTCACGCGATCAGAATCATATTTCAGCTGCAATTCTTCGCTGAACTGCTTCTGCCGCACGCCCACGAACACATCGCCCACTTCAGCAGCCGTCGCGTCGATATCGACGAAATAGTCGGGGCTGAGCTTGCGATAGGCGGTGATCGAAGTCAGCGTCAGCGCGTCATTCAATTCATAGTTGATCGTGCCCGACAGGCCCCAATGATCCAGCTTCTGGCCTTCATTGCCCTTGAAGCTCGTCGCCGCCTGATAGTTATAAGCGCCATAGGGTTCCGCCGCCGAGATGACGAACGGCGATGCCGCTGTGAACGTGGCATTATAGTTGAAACCGACAAGTGCCGAGGTGGCATGGCCGAGCGTCAGCGCGGTGCGCTGGCGGGTATAATCGCCCGAGATGATGATTTCGAGCGCGTCGGTGGCCTGAGCCCGCAGAATGGCGCGGCCCGAGAGGGTGTCGCGGTCATTATACTTCTTGCCGGTGAGCGCGTCGGTCACGATGCCATCGCGCTTGTCCACCTGCCCGGCGAGCGACAGCGCCACGCGCCCCGCCACCAGCGGCGCGGAGATATAGCCATTGCCCACCAGCTGATCATAGCTGCCATAGGTGAAGCTGCCGCTCGCCTTCAGCTCTTCAAGGCTGGGCTTGCGACTGACGATGTTGACAGCGCCTCCAATGGTGTTCTTGCCATAGAGCGTGCCCTGCGGACCGCGCAGCACTTCAACACGCTCAACGTCATAAAGGTTCATGAGCGCGCCCTGGATGCGGCTCATATAAACGCCATCGACATAGACGCCGACCGCCGGATCGAACGTCTGAAGCGCATCAGGCTGGCCGATGCCGCGAATGAAGATGTTCGCGTTGGAGGAGGACCCACGGCCCTGCACCAGATTGAGGTTCGGCACCGCGCCCTGCACGCCGGAGAGATCCTGCGCCTGCAATTTGCCCAGTTCTTCCTGACCAAAAGCGCTGACGGCAATCGGAACATCAACCAGACGCTCTTCGCGCTTGCGGGCGATGACGACGATTTCGCCATCATCGGCGGCTTCGTCTGCGGTCTGCGCAAAGGCCGGGACAGCCGGAAGCGCGGCACAGGCCACACTGGCAAGCAGCGCGAAACGAAGGGTGCTGGGGGATTTCATGGCAAACTCTCCTGCAAACGGATTCGAACGGACAGCCGGATTGCATCCGGCTTTGCAGACGCTATAGTGAAAGTTGAACCATGTTTCAACTTTGGAAATGGCGCAGGGGTGGCGAATGTTGGAAGAGCGTGGCATTCCCGCCACAATGGAACCGAATGCCAAGACCCCGCGCACCGAACGCGGTCGCAAGACGCTGCGTGCGATTCTCGATGCGGCGGCGGCTGAATTCGGGGAAAAGGGGTTTTACGAAAGTTCGATCGTAGGGATCACGACCCGCGCGGGCGTCGCACTGGGCAGCTTTTACACCTATTTCGATTCCAAGGACGCGATCTTCCGCGCGCTGGTGCGGGATATGTCCGCGCAAGTGGGCCAGCACGCGGCCGCAGCGATGCGTGACGAGGATGATGCCCTTACCCGGGAATCGCGCGCGTTTCTGGCGTTTCTGGAATTTACGCGCGGCCATAAGGAAATTTACCGCATCATTGATGAAGCGGAATTTGCCGATCCCGAAAGCCACCGGCTGCACTATGAAAGCACCGCCACGCGCATTCTCGCACGCTTGCAGGAGGGCGCGGCCAAGGGTGAGGTGCGCGCAGACGTGAGCGAAGCCCATGCCTGGGCACTGATGGGCATGAACGTGTTTCTGGGCTTGCGCTATGGCGTCTGGTCCGATGGCGAACCCGCCGAGCATGTGGCCGCTTTGGCGCGCGAGTTCGTGGCGAAGGGGCTTGGGGTCAGCTGACCTTCAGTCCGAGTTCCGCCAGCAATTCCCCAGCCTGCCGCGCCGAGATCAGCGCCCCTTTGAACAACGTCGCATCCATCAACCGCAGACCACCCAGATCAGCCCCGCGCAGGTCTGTACCTTCGAATCGGCTCCCACTCAGTTGCGCATCCCGCAGGCTGCATCCCTCCAGCGTGGCCGCGCGGAAATCGCATTTGCGCAAGTCTGCCTGACCAAAATCGATCCGATCCAGCCTTTGCTTGCGAAAGGAATGGCCCTGCAGCTTGACGTTGATCATCAGCGTTTCTTCAAAGCTGACATCAAGCGCGCGAATATCGGTGAAGTCTGCGCCGGTCAGCTTGCAACCGGCAAAGCGCGCGGATGACAGGCGTGCGCGCCGGAACAGCGCATTGTTGAAATCGCAGGCATTGATCTCTGCCTCGCTCAGATCGGCATTCAGGAAGGACGCAAAGCCGCCCCGGCAGGATTGCAGGCGCGCGCCTTCCAGTTGCGCGTCAGCAAAATTGGTCTCGCGCAGGATGCAGCGTTCCAACACCCAGCCCGCCAGTGCCAGGCCAGACACGTCTGCGCCTTCCAGATCGCAATCGACCAGATGGACAGGCTGCGCAGCGGCGGCCAGTGCCTGAACGGCCCCGCGCTCCAGCGCGCGATCTTGCACAATCGTCTCAGTCATCTTCGTTGATCCGCCGCACCGCAAGTGTGGCAGGCCCGGACTCGCCCGCCAGAAATTTGCGGATCGCTTCTGCCGCAACCGATAATATGGGCCGCTCCAGTTCAAAATAATGAGAGGGGGACATGCCCGTAAAATCTTTGAAATCTCGGATCATATGGCTTTGATCCACATATTGCGTATCAATGAAATCGCGCCATTCAGCATAGGGTCGCCGTTCCATCGTGAACAGCATCCGCAGGAAGCGCTCACGCCGCAACAGCACCTTGGCCGGGAACCCATAATAGCGTAGCGCCAGACGCGCGAGCCGGGCCTGAGGCAGATCAAGCCGGTCACAGAGCTGCGCGACGCTGTCCACCTCCGGATTGTTGAGCGCCGCCATCAGCGCCATCACCTTGGGCGCACGCGGAGAAGGGGGCACCTTTCCCAGCCAGTCCGCGAACCAGCTGTCAGCGCGCGCGCACCGGTCTTCAAAACTATCGGACTCCAGCAGCAGCCCATGCAGTTCATCCGCGCGCGCGCCGATAACTGCATCAAGTCGCGCCACCTTGTTGGCATAATCCACGCCCTTGGCATCCGGCACGGCATTCCAGAAAAGCGGGAAAAGGACGATGCAAAACACCTTGCCGCCACAACCCGCAATCCAGCGCGCCTGATCAGTCAGGCCATGGAAGAGCGCATCCCCGCCGATAGACACCATCCGGTCCGGCGTTTCCCCATGGAGCCATCGCCCGCCTAGCGGAAAGCGCATCGTCGCCCAATAAGGAAGAAGCAAATCCTTGACTGGCGCGCTATCGCCAATCGTGACTTCCCAATAGACGAACAGGCTGCCGCGCAGCGGTTCGGCAGGCCAGGCATATTGAAACGCAACGTCACTCATACGCATCATCCGTGATGACAGGCGAGACCTTCCAGAACATCGTCCAGCCGTGCCGGATCACCAAGCGCAATGACATCGCCCCGGCTTTCGGCATGGAGCGGCTCGCCTGACCAGTCGCACATCTGCCCGCCCGCGCCCTCGACGACAGGCACCAGCGCCGCCAGATCGTGCAGCTTCAAACCCGCTTCCACCACCAGATCAATATGCCCGGTGGCGAGCAGCGCATAATTATAGCAATCCCCGCCCCAGATCAGCCGACGGTGCGCGGTCTTGGCGGCAAGCGCCATGAAATGCTCGCCTTCATGGTCGCTCAGATATTGCGGGCCTGTGGAGGCGAGAATCGCATCCTTCAGATCGGGGCAAGCGCGCGTGCGCACCGGCTTGCCGTTGAGCGTGGTGCCGCGCCCGGCCGCACCCACCCAGCGTTCATTGAGGATCGGCTGGTCGATCAGACCCAGCACCGGCCAGCCCTCTTCCATCAGCGCAATCAGCGTGCCGAAAATGGGCCGCCCCGCGACAAAGCTCGTCGTGCCATCAATCGGATCAATCACCCATTGGCGCGACGCGCCTTCGCGGGTGGCCCCATATTCCTCACCCAAAATCCCGTCCGCCGGGCATTCGGTTTCTAGGATGGCGCGGATCGCCGCTTCCGCCACGCGGTCTGCCAGCGTGACCGGCGTGGCGTCACTTTTGGACTCAAGACCGAACTCGGCGCGGTAATAGGGGCGGATGGCGGCCCCGGCGGCATCGGCCAGCCGTTCGATCAGGGCGATGTCGCTGCTTTTCATGGGGCTGCCCTAACGCACTTGGCGGCCCGGCTTCAAGCGGTTAACAGGGCCTCCGTCGCCAAGGGGAACCCGCATGAGCCAATTCGCAGCCAAGCCCGTCATTTCCGCAACCGGACTGTTCACCCCGCCAGACAGCATTTCCAACGCCGAACTGGTTGAGAGCTTCAACACCTATGTCGCGCGCTTCAATGCGGAGCAGGAAGCCGCCATCGCAGCGGGTGAGGTGAAAGCGCTTGAACCCAGCTCGGTTGAATTCATCGAGAAAGCGAGCGGTATCAAGGCGCGGCATGTGCTCGCCAAAGCGAGCATTCTCGATCCCGATATCATGGAACCACGCTGGGCCGAACGCCCCAATGACGAAGTATCCGTCCTTGCCGAAATCGGCATTGCTGCCGCGCGCGACGCGCTGGCCCGTGCCGGCCGCGATGCCAAGGATGTGGATGCGGTGCTGTGCGCCTGCTCCAACCTTCAGCGCCCCTACCCCGCCATCGCCGTCGAAATTCAGGACCGGCTTGGCATGGGCGGCTTTGGCTTTGACATGAATGTCGCCTGCTCTTCGGCGACCTTCGGCATCCAGACGGCGGCGGACATGATCCGCTCAGGCAGCGCCCGCTCGGTACTGGTGGTGAACCCGGAAATCTG
>CALMZE010000134.1 GCA_937870585.1 uncultured Sphingomonadales bacterium
CTATCGCCAAAACCTACTGATAGTTCACCGTCAGCACATAGTTTCCGCTATAATCCCCTGCCACCTGATTGGCCGCGACATTCAACCGCCCGCCAATGCCGATACTGAGCGTGCCCGTAGCCCCCAGATTGCGCGTGCCGGTGATCGTTGCCTGCGCGCCGCCATTCACACTCATCCGCAATGTGTTGACCGTCATAGTCTGCGTGCCGCTGACCCGCGTCAGCAAGAAGCTGGGCATGGAGAGCGTAACGATCTTGTTCGGCGTGCCGTTGACTGAATAGAGTCCACGCTGGAAGGTGCCGCCCACCCAGCTGATCGCCGCACTCTTGGCACGCGCGGCGGTCTGCGCGTTGATCGTCACGGTTCCGGCGGCAGTCGGGCGGATCAGTGATCCGAAAGCCATGCTCTGCGTGTTGGTGATCGTCAACGGACGTCGCACGCTGGTCGTTGTCGTGCCACTTCCCGTTCCAGCATAGGCCGGGGTCACGCTGGCCAGTCCGGCAAGCGTCGCACAGAGGAAGGGCAAAGGCAGGGCCAATCGCATGGTGCCCTGATGACAGCAGACCAGACAAGAGCGCGTGAAGGAGGCTGGTTAAAGCGGCGTCAACCTCTGCCCGCAGGATCAGAGGTAATTGGCCGTGATCGTGTAGGTGCCGGTATAGGCCCCATCTGCCTGATTGGCGCCGACATTCAGACGACCCCCAATCTTCAGGAAGATGAAACCCGCCGCATCCAGCCGATGCGCGCCAGAGATATTGCGCGTTGTGCCGCCATTCACGCTCATGCGCATATTATTGACCGTCATGGTCTGTGCACCGCTGACGCGCGTGAGCGTCATCGAACTGGCGGCTGAAATGAGGACGAAGCGCAGCGGCGTACCATAGCCGACAAATTCACCCTGCGCAGGCGTGCCGCCCAGGTGGATCAGCCCGCCGGTCGTCGTCAGCGCGCCCGACTGCGCGTCCATCGTCACCGCGCCTGCCGCAGCGGGGCGGAGCACATTGCCGAAATCCAGATCTTCATACCCTACAATCGTGTTGGGTCGCACCACCGCAACATTGAGCGTGCCCGTGATCGTCTGCGCCGCGACAGGCATGGAGAGCCCGCCAGCGCACAAGCTACTTGCAAGAATAGCCTTGCGAATCAGAGGTTTAAGGGCATTCACGGCGGCAAGACTAAGCCTGCCATTCCGAATCAAGCGTGAGGAGACCGGGTTAACCCGGCATCAACCGCATTCTCAGTGCGCGGCTTCCACCGCGCCAGAGAGTTCAAAGCGCCGGTCGCAATAACCGCACTCGACATGCCCGCTTTCGTCGATTTCAAGCCAGACACGCGGATGGCCGAGCGCGGCCCCGCCGGGAATGTCGCTCGCCCCGTCGCACATCACGCGGCGGGTGTTGACCTTGATGGGTTCAGATGATGTGCTCATGATGAAACGCCGATAGCAAGCCGCGCCAAACCACGCAATTCCTGCCTTACATATAGTTGAGGATGAGCGTGTAATTACCGCGATAATCGCCCGGCATCTGGTTTGCACCCACCACCAGTTCGGCCCCCACCGCAAAGAGGAACAGGCCGGAGAGCGATCCGATGCGGAAGCTGCGCGGCGTTGTGGTCAACACCTGCGTTGTCGGCGTGCTGCCAATGGTGAAGGTGCGCACCTGCATCGTCTGCGTTCCGCCGACACGGGTGATGTTGATCGGTGTGGCCGCCATGGAGATGTTGACGATCTGGTTATACGTTCCCATGCCCGTGAACGTCGCCGGGCTGGTGCCGGTGCCGATGGGCGTTGCGCCGCCGGTGGACGTGCGCGTGCCATCAGGGGCAATCTTGACTGTGCCCGCCGTCGTGCCCGCCAGCAGCTTGCCGAAATTGAGATCATCCACCGAAAAGAAGGAAAGCGGCCGCACAACGACAGCCGTTGAAGACCCCGTGCCTGTCTTCGCCTGCGCAGGCGCAGCCATCCCGGTCAGCGCCAGGAGCAAGGCCCCCAGCGAGGCAAGAATGGTGTGGATTCGGGTCAACATCACTGTCCGTTTAGGAGGCGTATCCATAAAGCGGGGTAACGGCCTGTGGTTAAATTCGCATTTACCAGCCCCGCGTTGCCAATTCTGATCCTCCCCATCGTTCTGCGATGGGGAGGGAGACCATCCGCAGGATGGTGGAGGGGCCGCCCACCGCACCAAAACACCCCTCCGTCATCGCTGCGCGATGCCACCTCCCCAACGCAAGGCGTTAGGGAGTATGAGTCCCCGCCACGTTGCCATTTGCCTGCACGCGGCATAAGCATGAGGGCATGACAGAAGCCGCCATCCGCATCACCGATCTGCGCAAAGTTTATGCCGGAGGAAAGGAAGCCCTGAAGGGCGTTTCCTTCGACGTGCCGCGCGGCAGCATTTTCGGGCTGCTCGGCCCCAATGGCGCGGGCAAATCCACCACGATCAACATTCTGGCGGGGCTGGTGACCAAAACCAGTGGCACTGCGACCATCTGGGGCTTCGACATTGCCGAACACCCCCGCAATGCCAAGAACAGCATCGGCATCGTGCCGCAGGAGATTGTGTTCGATCCCTTCTTCACGCCCTTTGAAACGCTGGAGAACGTCGCGGGGCTTTACGGCGTGGCTCCCGCGCGGCGGCGGACGATGGAGTTGCTCAAGGCCGTCCATCTCGATGACAAGGCGCATGCCTATGCCCGCACCCTGTCAGGCGGGATGAAGCGCCGCCTGCTGGTCGCCAAGGCCATGGTCCATTCCCCGCCGATCCTGGTGCTCGACGAGCCGACCGCAGGCGTGGACGTGGAACTGCGCCAGCATCTATGGGCCTATGTGCGCGAGTTGAACGCGGCGGGCGTCACCATCGTGCTGACCACCCATTACCTCGAAGAAGCCGAGGAATTGTGTGATCGCATCGCCATCATCAACCATGGCGAAGTCATCGCCAACAAGCCCACCCGCGAACTGGTGGACATGGCGCAGGAAAAGGTGGTGGAAGTCACGGTGGACCGAGACATGGACAGCATCCCCCGCTCCCCCGTGTTCCACAAGGCTGAACTGAAAGGCAGCCGCGTCCTCGCCATCACCTATTCCAAGCGCATGGCCAATGCCGGGCAAGTGCTCGATGCGGTGCAGGCAGCGGGATACGGGATCGCGGATGTCTCCACGCGCGAGCCCGATCTGGAGGATGTGTTTTTGAATCTGACGCGGGCGGGGTGAGCGCCTGACCGTAAGCCCCGGGTCAGTTGCGAGCCTGACCGTCGTGGCGCTGGCGATGGATTGCCCGGCTTGCACGGTCCTGCCTGTTTTCGATCACGGTACGCTCGCGTGCGCTCAAGCCGTTGCCAGAACGGCGCGCCTGAGCTTCGTAATGGGCGATGCTGCGCTGCTGCGCGCGAAGACGCGCGGCCTCAGCCTGCGTCAACTGGCCAGACTTCACGCCCTGACGGATGCGCTGATGCTGTTCGGCCTGACGGTTGTTGATGCGCGAGCCGGCCTCTGCCGGGGCAGCAGCCATAGTTGCGGACAGGCCGATTGCGGTCATGGCAAGGGCTAGGCGGGAGAAAGAATGCGTTTTCATTTCCGAATTCCTTTGATGGGCAGGGAAACGCCTGAACACTCAGGACAATGCCAATCTGCACGCTCATCATGAACCTTGGCTGACTGCCCTGCGGCATCGCCATTTTCGCCAGTGCCGCCCGTTTCAAGGAGACAAATCTCACGCAAAGGCGCGAAGGGTATTGCCTTTCTCTTGGTGCCTCCGTGCCTTGGTGTGAGCCCCAGAATCCCGTTTCGCGCAGAGACCGCACAGGAGCAGAGTCCACAGAGCATCCGCGCGCGCCTTCGCGCCTTTGCGCGAGATCATCAACAACCGTTGCGCGACCCGCTCCCGCGCAGCCAAGCCTTGGTCCCAACCTCAGAACAGCTTCCGCAACGCGTCGATCCCGTCGAACACATCCACTTCGCCGCCCCGCGCGCTACCGTGTCCTGAACCGGGCGCTTCGGCAACCGTTTCGGCAGCCAGACGGCTGAAGGGCAGTGTTTGCAGCCAGACTTTGCCGGGGCCGCGCATCACGGCGTAGAACAGGCCTTCGCCGCCAAACACCGCCTTCTTGATGCCGCCGACATAGACCACGTCCATATCCACCTGCGGTTCATAGGCGGCAACACAGCCAGTATCGACCTGAATGACTTCGCCGGGGGCCAGATCGCGCTCGATCATGGTGCCGCCCACGTGCAGGAACACCCAGCCATTGCCGGTCAGCCGCTGCATGATGAAGCCTTCGCCGCCGAAAATGCCGGTCATGATCTTCTTCTGGAAGGCGATGGAAATCTGCACGCCCTTGGCAGCGGCAAGAAAGGCCGAACGCTGGCAGATGAGTGTGCCACCCATCGCATCGAGCCGCACCGGAATGATATGCCCCGGAATCGCCCCACCCAGCGCCATCCGGGCTTTGCCTTGGGTGCCACCATGGCGATATTCGGCGACGAACAGATCCTCGCCAGAGAGCAGGTTCATGCCCGCATTGATCAACCGGCTGCCAAACCCTTCATTCCGCTTGGACCCATCGCCGAGCAGCAGATCATGCGCAATAACATCATCTTTCCAGATCATCGCGCCATTATCCGCCACAATGGCCTCACCCGGATCAAACTCAATCTCGATATATTGCATGTCGCCATCGCTGATCGCGAATTCGATATCATTGGGCACTTCAGGCTGTGAGAAATGCTTTTCCTGATAGGGCTGGGACGCCTGCGACGCCTGGCTAAGCGTGAACCCGTCCGGCGCGGCATTGAGCGGCATCCGCTTGCGCCCGAACCCACCGCGCCCCTGCGGCGGCTCACCCAGATATTGCCCCGGGCGATTGTTCCAGTTGGTATCCATGCAGCTCACTCCATGCCTGATTTCTATAATGCAGTTGGACAGTGCAACATTTGAAATAAAGATTGGTTAACCATGGCGGCTCGGTAGCGATTATACTTGATGATGACATAGCGCCCAATCTTGAAGCTTTGCCTTTCCATCTTTGTCATTCC
Source organism: uncultured Sphingomonadales bacterium (assembly GCA_937870585.1). Lineage (GTDB taxonomy): Bacteria > Pseudomonadota > Alphaproteobacteria > Sphingomonadales > Sphingomonadaceae > Aquisediminimonas. Next base: position 5,036 of record CALMZE010000134.1, read on the forward strand.
CGCGCAGGCGGGAATCCAAGAACATCCGCGTTTCAAGAAATTCAGCAACCTATGAATAGCGTGGTGCTCATAGATTCCCGCCTGCGCGGAAATGACTAGGGTGGTGGGAAGTCCCCCCCCTCCCCTGCAAACACCCCTCGACCTCGCGAAGTTTGCGCGAAGTTTGGACCGCCCATGATGGACAGACGCCCCCCGATCCGCCACGGTGTGGGGCATGAAGGCAGATATTCTCATCATCGGCTCAGGCGCGGCCGGGCTTACCGCCGCACTTCAACTGGCGCAGACAAAGAGCGTGATCGTGCTCGCCAAGGGCGCGCTTTCGGATGGCGCGACGGCGTGGGCGCAGGGCGGGATTGCCGCCGTTCTGGAATCCGGCGACACGTTTGAGGATCATATCCGCGATACGATGGTGGCCGGTGGCGGGCTCAACAATCGCGAGGCGGTGGAATATGTGATCGAGAATGCCCCGCCCGCCATCGAGCGGCTCGCGGCGCTCGGCGTGCCCTTCAATCCCGGTGATGATGAACGCTGGCATCTGACGCGCGAAGGCGGTCACTCTCACCGTCGCATCGTCCATGTCGATGATGCGACCGGCTGGGCGGTGCAGCAGGCGCTGGAAACCGCCGCGCGCGCCAACCCCAACATCACGCTCGTGCCCGATATGGTGGCCGTGGACCTGATCATGGGCCGCCACCAGCAGCGCTTTTCCACCAATGGCCGCATCCACGGCGTCTATGCGCTCAACCGCAAGACCGGCAAGGTGGAGACCTTCACCGCGCGGGCCACGATCCTCGCGACGGGTGGTGCTGGCCGCACCTATCTCTATTCCACAGCCCCGCGCGGGGCGACCGGAGACGGGATTGCAATGGCCTGGCGCGCGGGGTGTCGTGTCTCCAACATGGAGTTCATGCAATTCCACCCCACCTGCCTCTATAATCTGGAGGTCAAGAACTTCCTGATTACAGAGGCGGTGCGCGGCGAAGGCGGCATCCTGAAAAACCCCAAGACCGGCCACCGCTACATGCCCGATTATGACGAGCGCGCCGAGCTCGCCCCGCGCGACGTGGTGGCGCGCGCCAATGACTCAGAAATCAAGCGCGACGGGCTCGATTATGTCCATCTCGACATCAGCCACCGTCCGCCCGAATTCGTGAAGCACCACTTCCCGACCATTTATGAAAAGCTGCTCGGGCTGGGGATCGACATTACGACGCAGCCGATTCCGGTCGTCCCCGCGCAGCATTACACCTGCGGCGGTGTGCTGGTCGATCTGGATGGCCGCACCGACGCGCCGGGGCTTTATGCGGCGGGCGAGGTGACACAATCGGGCCTGCACGGGGCAAACCGTCTGGCGTCCAACTCGCTGCTCGAATGTCTGGTGTTTGGCGATGCCGCCGCGCGACATATTGAAGCGAACTGGGCCGACTTCCCCGAACCGCCTGCCGTGCGCGCCTGGGATGCCAGCCGCGTGACGGACTCAGACGAAGAGGTGGTAATCCAGCAATGCTGGCGCGAAATCCGCCACTTCATGTGGAATTTCGTCGGTATCGTCCGCACCACCAAGCGGCTGGAACGCGCGAAGCACCGCATCGATCTGCTGCGCAAGGAAGTGGAGGATTATTACAGCCATTTCCGCGTGACGCCCGATCTGATCGAGCTGCGCAATCTGGTGGAAGTCGCGGATCTGATCATCCGCTCCGCCCTGTCCCGCAAGGAAAGCCGGGGCCTGCACTTCACGCTCGACTATCCGGAAACCTCCCCGATTGCGCGCGATACGGTGCTGGTGCCGTGAAACACATCGCGCTGGCGCTTCTTGCATTGCTGGCGCTGCCCAGCGCGAGCAAGAGTGAGCAACGCCAGGCCGCACGCGCCCACCTACCTGAAACTTCAGGACGCATCATAACACTCGATCTACGGGAGTTCCCGCAAATTGGGACCGTCACACTCGACGGTTTGACCGTCACCTTCAAACCCCAACCCTTGACGCGAGGCGACGAAACTCTGGGCTTCGATCCCGTAATCGAAGTCGCGAGCCCCGGTTACAAGACCGTCAAGCTCCGCTGGTATCAAGATGGCCGCAGTATTGACGAGGTGGGCTATTTCAGGGTCGGTATCGGTCAACTGAACCAGAGTGATCCAGTCGGCTCCCTCATTGCGATGCAGCATAGTGGAGGTGCGCATTGCTGCTGGTCCATAAAGATCGTCCAGCCATCGAAAGGCAAGCTGGTCGTTACTGATGCTGGCAACTGGGACGGTGCCGCGTTTGAACACTGGGAAGATGACGCCGGCCTCCTTTTTCCGCGAGACCGAACTGGCGATGGCATCGCCGATTTTGTCATGAAGGACGGCCGCTTCAACTATACCTACACCTGCTACGCTTGCAGCGTTCCCATTCCCCTTATCCTCAACTTTGCAGGCGGACACCGAACCGACGTTTCAGACCATCTGGCCTTTCGCCCGCTATTCGAACAGCAATTGGCAGACGTGAAGCTTGGATGCATCGACACTGGAACCGAAGGGCAGGAATTTGCCAATCTGCACGAATGCCTCGCTTATGCAGCCCTTGCCGCCCGATTGGGCCAATTCGAGCATGCCTATCGCGCCATTGCCGCAGTCAGGGCGCGGGCACCCGCTCCTTTCATGACCGTGTGCACCGGCACAGACATGCCCTGCACCCCAGCGCAATGGCGAGCCCAACCGCGCCTTGAAGATACGATCAAAATCCAGCTACGCAAATGGCGCTATCCGGTCACAAATTGACGCGCATTCACCCCTTCCGGTGCACCCACCAGTGATGCACCACAACGATCAGCCCACCGAGCAGCAGGCCAAACGCGCCTGAAATCGCCGCGTCGGCCATCCACGCCAGCGCGCCCTCATGCAGGCCCACCCATTCCGCCGGGTGGAGATGCAGGCCGTGCAGGATGATCTGCCCGCCCACCCACAGCATCGCCGCGATGCCAATGACGGACAGTGCAGCGAGCAGCTTGGGCATACCCTGCACCAGCGCGCGGCCTACCGCCTTGGCTGATCCGGACTCCTTCTGCGCCAGATGGAGGCCAATATCGTCCATCTTCACGATGAAGCCAACCACACCGTAAACCGCGACCGTAATGACAATCGCCACCAGAAACAGCGTCGCAGCCTGCATGGCGATGCTCTGATCGCTGACTTCCTTCAGCGCGATCACCATGATTTCCGTGGAGAGGATGAAGTCAGTGCGGACCGCCCCCGACACCATGTCCTTCTCGTGATCGGCCTTGGTCAGGACCGCCACTTCTTCGGCGAGCGATTCCCCCTCGCCGGTCACTTCCTCGCGGAATTCCTCCGCCACCTTTTCCGCACCTTCAAAGCAGAGATAGGCCCCGCCGACCATCAGGATCGGCGTGATCGCCCATGGCAGGAAATAGCTCAGCAGCAGCGCGACCGGCAGGATGATCGCGATCTTGTTGATCAGCGAGCCCTTGGCGATCTTGGCAATCACAGGCAGTTCGCGGTCGGGCGTGAAGCCTGTCACATAGCGCGGGGTAACGGCGGTATCGTCAATGACCACGCCGGCCGCTTTGGCGCCAGCCTTGCCCGCAGCCGCGCCAATATCGTCAATCGACGCAGCGGCAACTTTGGCAATGGTGGCAATATCATCGAGCAGTGCGGCGAGGCCGGATGCCATGGGGACTCCTCAGAAATCAACCTTGTCATAATGCGCTGGCGGAGGAATGACTTCCATCCGTTCGGAGAGCAAGGGCCGGAAGCTGGGGCGCGATTTCAGGCCGGAATACCAGGCCTTGGTCGATTCATGCCGCCCCCAGTCAATCCCGCCCAGATAGTCCGCCACGGAGATCTGCGCCGCGCCCGCCAGATCGGCAAGGCTCAGCACGCTGCCGCCCATCCAGTGATATTTGTCGAGCAACCAATCGGTATAATCGAGCAGCAGCGTCGCCTGCTTCATCGCCTCACGCAGCGCCTTGGCATCGGGCGATGCGCGGTGGAGCAGCCGCTTGATCATGCGTTCATGAAGCAAGGGCGCTGTCACGCGCGCATAGAAGGTCTCATCAAACCACGCGGCCAAGCGGCGGATTTCTGCGCGGTTGTGCGCAGTGCCCGAAATCATCGGGGCTTTTTCCACCGTTTCCTCAAAATATTCGCAGATCGCCGCCGAGTGCATCAGCGTGATGCCGAGCTGCTCATTCTTGAGCACCGGCGTCTGCCCGGCGGGATTCATCGCCAGAAATTCGTCGCGCTGATCCCACGGGTTTTCGCGGACCAGTTCATAACCGACGCTTTTCTCACCCAGAACAAGGCGCACCTTGCGGGAGAATGGGCACAGGGGAAATTGATAGATGCTCCACATGAACCCCCTTCCTAACGAAAGGGGGTTGCGGCGTCACCCCTTCAATCGCGGGTTTCGTCGCGGGTGTGGACTCGGTCCATCGCGTCTTCGGCCTTGGCCATCGCGTCTTCGAGCTGCGGCATGGCCTGAGCGAGCGCGGCGGCCATCGCCCCCATGCCGCCCACCATGGCGCGCGCGCCATTTTCGGCCTTGCGCTCAAAATTGGGATCATCGCGCATGGCGATTTCGCGGATGGTGCGGCCCTTCATGTGGATCGGCTTGCCGCCATTCATCGGCTCCAGCGCCTTGGCAATGCCATCCACTCGCATGTCGAGCAGCGCACCGAGCAGGCCACCAAAGGCTCCGGCCATCGCATCCTGCGTCACCGGATCAGACAGGCGCGCAGAGGCGCGTTCCAGTTCGCGCTGCGCCGGAGACGCAGCAAGAGCAGGCGTGGCAAGCGAAAGGGCAGCAGCGGAGAGAAGGAAAAGGCGCATCAGGGACACTCCAGACAGCAGGGCACGGGGGAACCGCCCCCGATTGAGATGCGGTATAAGTCGCTTCAGCTTCCAGCAAACTGAACGGCGCGTTGTCTGCGGTTCAGCTTCGGGTTAGCCTTGCCACACGGAGGACAAACATGCGCAAGGATGGCGGCGTTGCCGCAGAGGATTTCTTCGGGGATTATGAAAGCGGCCCCGGCGCCATTGGCGATGTGATTCGCGTGGAGCGACTCGTGCGGCAGGCGGCGCAAGATCAGTGCGCCCTGTCTTATTCCGAAATTCTTGGCCTGCTCGGCTTCCGTTTCTCGCGCCCCAAGATGCGCGCCTTGTGCAAGACGCTCGATGAGGTGGACCGGCGCGCTGTTGCTGCCGGAGAGCCCGAACTCGCCGTGCTTGTCGTAAGGGAAAGCGACAAGCTGCCGGGGCAAGGCTGGTGGACGGGCCGCACCGATTATACCGGGCCATGGGAAGGGGCGCAGGCCCGCGCACACATCAATGCCGTGCAGGCGCGTGCATTTGCCTATTGGCAAGCGCGTCCGATTGCATAACAGACATTTTTGATATGAGAGAGATACAGCCAGCATTGGCGCGGCTGATGGCCCGCGCAACCGGCGTTGACGCCGACATTGAAAATCTGGCCCGCCTGTCTGGCGGGGCTAACATGGAAAGCTCTGCATTCGGCTATGCAGGCGAAGCCTATGTGCTGCGCCGCTCGCCTTCGCTGGAGTTCATGGCAGGGCGGCCCAACCAGCACGCGGTGGAAGCCGCCGTGGTGCGCGCCGCGTTTGAAGCCGGGGTGAAAGCGCCGGAGATTATCGGCGAGATCATCCCGGAAGATGACATCGGCACCGGCTATGTCATGCGCCGCGTGGTGGCCGAGGTGAACCCGGTCAAAATCCTGTCCGCACCGCCGCCTTCTTTGCTGGGTGATCTGGCGCGCGAACTGGGGCGCATCCACAAGATTGATCATAAGGCGCTGCCTGAACTTGATGAAGTGACGCCTGCCAGCGTGCTCGCCACCCTGAAAAACAGCTTTATCGGTTATGGCGGGGATCGGCCCATCTTTGCCATGGCGTTCCGCTGGCTGGAAGATCAGATCCCCGGCCCGGTTGATCCGGTGCTGATCCATGGCGATTTCCGCATGGGCAATGTGATGGTCGACGCAAACGGCCTCGCCGCCGTTCTCGATTGGGAGCTGGTGCATCTGGGCGACCGGCATCAGGATCTCGCCTATGGCTGCATCAATTCATGGCGCTTTGGCCATATTGAGAAGCCCGCGTTCGGATGCGGCTCGCTCGAAGACTATTGGGCGGCCTATGAGGCGGAATGCGGCGTGCCGGTTGACCCTGCCCGCTTCCGCTGGTGGCATGTCTATTGCACGCTCTGGTGGGGCGTATGCTGCCTGCAAATGGCGCAGATTTGGCGCTCCGGCATGGATGCCAGTCTGGAGCGCGCCGTGATCGGCAGGCGCGCCTCTGAAACCGAGGCGGACCTTTTGATGCTACTGGAGGATGACGCGCCGGAGAATGAGCGCGGCCCAATTGCGATCCCCGACCCCGAACCTGTCCGCCGTTCGGGCGAACCCTCTGCCGTTGAGATGATGGAGGCGCTGGCCGCGTGGATCGAAAAGGATGTGAAGCCCAAGGCCGATGGCCGCGACCGCTTCATGGCCAATGTCGCGCTCAACGCGCTGGGGATGCTCAAGCGCGAGGCCGAAGCGCCCGTCTTGATCCATGACAAGGCGCTCTCCGAAGCCCTTCTGGCAGGGGAGCAGACCATCGCCACGCCGGGCCTGTTCACCCGGTTCAAAACCGAGACGCTGGCCAAACTCGCCGTGGACCAGCCCAAATATTCCGCGCTTGCCGCAATTCAAAAGAAATGGAGAGCCTGATGCTGTTTGAAATCCCCCAGGACATCACCGACTATCTCGGTGAACTCGATGCCTTCATCGAAAGCACGATCAAGCCGTTGCAGGCGAAGGACGATAACGAACGCTTCTTCGATCATCGCCGCGAACATGCCCGCACCGATTGGGACAATGACGGCCTGCCGCGCCACGAATGGGAAGAACTGCTCACCCAAATGCGCCGCCTGGCCGATGATGCCGGGCATTTCCGCTATGCGATCCCCGAAGAATTTGGCGGCAAGAATGGCTCCAACCTTGCCATGGCGGTGATCCGTCATCATCTGGCGGCGAAGGGCCTGGGCCTGCACAATGATCTTCAGAATGAAAGCTCGATCGTCGGCAACCTTGTGCAAGTACTGATGCTGCGCGATTTCGGCACCGAACAGCAGAAGCGGGATTTCATCCCCGAAATGCTCGCCGGGCGGATGCGCTGGGCGTTCGGCCTGACCGAAGAGGCGCATGGGTCTGACGCGACCTTCATGGAAACGCGCGCCGTGCCACAGGTCCGCGATGGCGTGGATGGCTGGCTGATCAATGGCGAGAAGATGTGGACCACCGGGCTGCATGTCGCCACCCACGTCATGACCTTCTGCCGCACCAGCGGCGCGGACGGCAAGGCGCGCGGCATTTCCTGCCTTGTTGTTCCCACCGACGCGCCGGGCTTCAAGGTCGGGCAATATATGTGGACGTTCAACATGCCGACCGACCACCCCAAGTGCAGCTTCACCGATGTGTGGGTGCCCGCCACAGCGTTCCTTGGGAAGGAAGATGAAGGCCTCGCGGTGGCGCAGCATTTCGTCCATGAAAACCGCATCCGTCAGGCTGCGTCCTCGCTCGGCGCCGCGCAATATTGCATCGACGAAGCGGTGAAATATGCCCGCGAGCGCAAGCCATTCGGCAAGCCACTCGCGGTCAATCAGGCGATCCAGTTCCCGCTCGTCGAATTGCAGACCGACGCGGAAATGCTGCGCCTGTTGATCTACAAGACCTCGGCCGAAATGGACACGATGACCAAGCCCGAAGTGGCGATCCGCCTCTCTGACAAGGTGTCGATGTGCAATTACAAGGCCAACCGACTGGTCTGCAACGCGGCGGACTTTGCGATGCAGGTGCATGGCGGCATCGGCTATTCGCGCCACAAGCCGTTCGAACATATCTATCGCCACCATCGCCGCTACCGCATCACCGAAGGCGCGGAAGAAATCCAGATGCGCAAGGTGGCCGGGCATTTGTTCGGCTTCATGGGCGGATAAGGCTGCATGAAAACGCGATGGGGTCGCCTCTTTGCCTTGTGCGGGCCAGTGCTGCTGTGCTGGTCTGGCATGGCGCTGGCGGAGGCTTCCCCGCGCGAACGATTGACGACGGCCCTTACAGAAATCAACGCGCAGCTGGGACCGATTGAGGCAGTCAAGGCGCCGCCGCCTTTTTCCGATCCGGCAAACCGTGCGCGCTATGAAACCGTGCGCGAGACCGTCGCGCTGATCGGGACGGATGCTTTTCCGATCAGCGGGATGGAGAGCTTCGACGCCGTGTGCGCCCCGATCAATGAGGCAACGGTCAAGCACATGTTTGTGGGCACGGCGGCGCTGAAAAAGCAGGGGCTGACTCAAGCGCAACTCGGACCCGCCCTGACAGCCGCGATGAACAGCAATGCGCGGCTATACCAGAATGAGACCGTGCGTCTGACGGTCGCCAATCTGCGCTGCATGACGGCTCATTTTCCTGCTCTCGCGCGCTTTACAGACGGCCTGAAGCCGGACGAGTTCACCGCCGTCCGCCGCGATGGGCTGGAAAAAATGGGCAAGGGGCTGGCCAACACCATCTTCGGTCTGGCGACCCAGTCGCTCACGCCCGGTTCCTTGCCAGAGAATAGCCGGATGGCGCTGGACGCTGCGGTACGGCATGCGCCGGATGTTGTCGCAATCACGCTGCCTGCGACACGATTGGGCGTGATACAGCGGTTGGCTATGCTGGAAGGCCGCGTTCCCGCCGCCTACAAGGCCGACTTCCTGAAGGTGAAGACGATCATGCAGGATGCAAGCTGCTCCGGCCTGTGCGCCCGGCTGCGAGATACCGCACCCCCGCCCGGCACACCCCCCCTTGCACCCCGATAAGGGGCACGCATGGCGCGCCTCCTGATCATCTGGCACAGCCGCACAGGAGGCAGCGAAGCCATGGCGAAGGCGGCGCTGCACGATGCTGCCGCTGAAACGGACACACTCTTGATCCGCGCCGAAGACGCCACACCCGACGATCTGCTGGCCGCCGATGGCTATATCTTTGTCGCCCCGGAGAATCTCGCCAGCCTGTCCGGCGAGATGAAGGCGTTTTTTGACCGCTGCTATTATCCGCTGCTGGGGCAGATCGAAGGGCGGCCCTATGGCGCGATGATCTGCGCCGGATCGGATGGTGAAGGGGCAGCGCGGCAGATGACGCGGATCGCCACCGGCTGGCGGTTGAAGCCGGTGGCGGAGCCGCTGATCGTGGTCACAGGCGCGCAGTCACCCGAAGCGATTGCTGCGCCGAAGGTGATTCCGGAGGCCGATCTGGCGCGCTGCAGCGAATTGGGAACGCTGATGGGGGCTGGGCTGGCGATGGGCGTGTTTTGAGACCTTCCCAGCTCTACACCCGCACCACAATCCCCGCCGCCGGATCGGCCACGCCCGCCAGCGTATCCCGATAAGCGGATGCAGCCGCCTCTAGCCCGTCGCGCTGGTCGGAGCGGATTGTGCCCTTCACAGCCCCCAGAAAATTGACCCATGCCGCGCCCACGGCTTCGACAAAGCCCTTTGGCCCCAGTGCCTTGATGGCGTCTGCTGCTTCGGTTGGCGCAAAGAAGAGCGTCGGCGTGGGGCCGGGGAGTGGCTCGCCACTGCCGCCGCGCGAGGCGACATGCGTGGCGCCGACGGTGCAGCTATATTTCAGATGATCCCCCAGCCCTTCATGCACGGCACGCAACACGTCTGCATTGCCCGCAAAGTCGACCGAGACAGAAGGCCGCTGCATCAGGCTCGCCACCTCATCATAGCTGAACACCTGATCGTACAGCCCGCTGCTCTTCACAAAATCCACATTGCGCGCGGAGGTGAGCCCGATCCGCGCGATCTGCGGCGCAGCGTCCCGCATCGAGGAGGCGAGCGCGAGCGCGGTCTTGGAGGACGCACTCGTCAGCACCGCCTGTTCCGCGCCATACCAGCCTTCGCGCACGAACATGGCGGCGATCAGGAAGCCGGTCTTGAACAGCGGGCCAAAGATCATCCGTTCGGCCTCATGCGCCGCGTCATGCTCCGGGTCCGCTGCAAGGCGCGAATAGAGATTATAGAAGATCGCCATGGGCTGACGGTGCGCAGTCGCATCGCGGAACTGCCCGGCGCTGATGTCCTGCGGCTGCACATCCAAATGGCTGCCCATCGGCAGATAGCCATAAACGCGCTCGCCCGGTTCGATCCCCGCACAGTTGGAGGCTTCCACCACACCGTGCCCCCACATCGGCACCACGCCCCAGCCATCGGGCGCGGGGAAGAAGTTCCAATAGCCGAACATGTCACCAATCACCGCATAGGTGACGTTGTTGGCGGTGACGGCAAAGCTCTCCACCTTCAGCCGCACCGCACCCTCGGCGAGCGGGGGAAGGTCTGCCTCTACCGCGCGGGTTTCGGACAAAGCGGATTTATTGACCTGGATAGTTCTGGCCATGGGGCTCTCCTGTGTTGTTCTCAATCTTCTACGATCAGGCTCATGTCTCTGGTTTCGGGCAGCAGCAGCGTTGCTACCCCTGCCATCGCGATCACCACCGCAACATAGACGTAGAAGAGCCGCTCCACCCCTGCATCCTTCAAGGAGAGCGCGATCATCTCCAGCGTGCCCGCAAACAGGGCATTGCCGATCGCGTAAGGCAGTGCGACGCCCAGCCCGCGAATATGAGCAGGAAACAACTCTGCCTTCACCAGCGCGTTATTGGCGCTGTACCCGCTTTGCAGCGTCAAGGGGATCATGATCAGCAAAGCAGCGATGAAGGGCGAGGTCGTCTTCTCCAGCGTCATGAACACCGGTATCGCAGCGACAGACCCGCCCAGACCGAAGATCAGCAGCATCGGCTTGCGCCCGTAACGGTCCGCCAGCGCACCGAACACAGGCTGCATCGCGGTGAACCACAGCAGGGCCGCGCCGATGATATAGGTCGCGGTCGCCTTGGAAAAGCCGACCGTGTTGAACAGATATTTCTGCATGTAGCTGGTATAGGTATAGGCTGAGAGCCCCCCACCCGCCGAGAGCATCCCGACCAAGATGCTCTCACGCCGGTGCCCATCCCACAAGGCGCGCGCGGTCGATTTGGGGCGGTCCTTCGCCATCGCTTCGAATGATGCGGTTTCGGCCAGATTGCGACGCAAGATATAGACGCCCAGCGCCAGCAGCGCCCCGATCACGAACGGGATGCGCCAGCCCCAGGCGGTCAGTTCGGCCTCGCTCATAAAGCCTTGCAGCACGACTGCGACAGCAATGGCGCACAGTTGGCCACCGCACAAAGTCATATATTGGAAGCTCGCCCAGAAGCCGCGATTGGCGCGCGGAGCCATTTCGGAAAGATATGTGGCGCTCGCGCCATATTCACCGCCGAGCGAAAGCCCCTGCATCATCCGCGCCACCAGCAACGTCACCGGAGCCCATATGCCGACATGCGCGTAGGTGGGCGCAGCGGCGAGCAGCAAAGATCCGCCAAACATCAGCGCGACTGACAGAGAAAGCCCCGCCTTGCGCCCATGGCTGTCCGCATAGCGCCCCATGAGCCACGCGCCGATGGGCCGCACAACAAAGCCCACGGCGAACACCGCTGCCGTGTTGAGCAACTGCGCGGTGGGATCACCCTTGGGGAAGAAGACCGGCGCGAAATAGATGGCGAAGGACGCATAGGCGAACCAGTCATACCATTCGACGAGATTGCCCGCCGATCCGCCGATGATCGATACAAACCGCTTGCGCGTGATGCCCATGGCGGGCGCTCCCCCTTGATAGTCTCACCGCAAGCTATGCCGGTGCGCCTGTGCGGCGGCAAGTGGTTAAGAGGGTACACACCCTGTTGTCACCAGCAGCAAAGGGGCGCATCACGTTGGGATGCGGAGTCTCCTTCCCCTTTTGCTGCTCGCCGCCTGTTCGGCACCACCGCCCGCACCCGCGCCGCGCCCGGCTCCGTTGGCCCCACCCACCGTACCGACACCACCGCCCGTTGCGCCCGAACAGCCGATCCCAGCAAATTGGGCAGATATGTATGCGGACAAAGGCGAATGGGTTTACCGGCAGGATGAACGTGGCTCCATAGCCCTGTTCGGAGAGGCCGGGCGCGATGCCCTGTTCGTGTTGCGTTGCGACACGCCCCGCCGCCGCATCTTCATGTCGCGCGCGGGCGAAATCTGGAACGCGGACAGCGTGGGCATGACCGTGTTGACAAGTTCAGGCCGCAAGACCTTCACCGTCCGCAAGACCGGCGGAACCCCCGCTTATGTCGCGGTTGAACTCGACCCGCGCGAGCCGCATCTGGATGCCATGGCCTTCAGCCGAGGCAAATTTCTTGTCACGCTCGCCGGACGGCCCAATCTCGTAATTCCGGCCTGGGCGGAAGTGGGGCGCGTTGTGGAGGATTGCCGGGGGTGAAGTCTCGCATTCTCATGCAATCCGCTCATCCTGAGGAGCGGCTGAGCTTGTCGAAGTCGCGTCTCGAAGGATCGGACGTGGTTCGAGACGGGCCTTCGACAGGCTCAGTCCCTCCTCACCATGAGCGGTGTCATTCCCATTTCATACTCACGGATGATACACGCATCCCTTACGGATAAGTCGCTTCCACAAAATACAGCCCATCAGGCGGCGCATTGAAGCCGAGCGCGGCGCGGTTGCGGGCTTCGAGTGCGGCTTGCAGATCATCCGCGCTCCATTTGCCCTGACCCACCCAGACGAGACAACCGACCATCGAACGGACCTGATGGTGCAGGAAGGACCGCGCGGCAGCGTGAACCGCAATCCGCTCCCCATCCCGTTCCACACGCAATTCGTCGAGCGACTTGACCGGGCTCGCCGCCTGGCAATGCACCGAGCGGAAGGTGGTGAAATCATGAAGCCCGATCAACTGCTGCGCCGCATCGTGCATCGCTGCCGCATCGAGCGGCTGGGTGACGCGCCACGCTCGCCCCTGATCAAGCGCGAGCGGCGCGCGGCGATTGACGATGCGATAGACATAGCGCCGCCCGATGCACGAAAAGCGCGCGTGCCAATCCTCCGGCGCATCTTCGCAGGCGAGGATCGCAATGGGCTGGGGTCGCAATTTGGCATTGATACCGCCCATCAGCCGGAAGGGCGATAGCGCAGTTTCCAGATCAACATGCGCGCGCATCGCCAGCCCATGCACGCCCGCGTCGGTCCGCCCCGCCGCATGGAGCACGGCCTGTTCGCCCGTCACCGCCTCGATCGCGTCTTCAATCGCCTGCTGCACGCTGGGGCCATGCGCCTGCCTTTGCCAGCCCATATAGGGGCGGCCATCAAATTCCACGGTGAGGCGGAAGCGGGTCATCCCAGCCGTGTTCCAGCCGGAACCGGGAAACCGCGCAGCAATTCGCCCGCGCTCATCGCGCTTTTGCCCGCGCGCTGGATACGGGTGACTCGGAGTGAGCCGGGATTGCAGGCGATGGCGAGGGCATCATCAAGTACCGTGCCGGGCGAAACACCACCGAGCGCCGCATCGGGCGGCAACACGTCTGCTTCCAGCACGCGAAACCGCTCTCCCTCCAGCTCAAAAAAAGCGAGCGGGGCAAAAGCCCGCACCTGTCGTTCCACCTGCGCGGCGCTGGTCAGGAAATCGAGCCGCGTCTCGCTCTTGTCGATCTTGGCGGCATAGGTCACGCCCTCTTGCGGTTGGGTCTGGGCCGGATAGGCCGGGAGGTCCGCCAGCACCTGTACCAGTAATTCCGCGCCGAGATCAGCAAGCTCCGTCATCAGGCCGCCACCGGTCTTCCCTTCCACCGGCGTCCGCACGAGGGCGCGCATCGGCCCGGTATCCAGCCCCGCCTCCATCTGCATGATGGTGACGCCCGTTTCTTTGTCTCCAGCCAGAATCGCGCGCTGCACCGGAGCCGCCCCGCGCCAGCGCGGCAGGAGGGAGCCATGAACGTTGATGCAGCCCTCACGCGGGGCGTCAAGGACTGCCTGCGGCAAGATCAGGCCGTAAGCAGCGACCACCGCCACATCTGCGCTCAGCGCCGCAAACGCCGCCTGCTCATCCGCCCCTTTGAGCGAGACAGGGTGCCGCACCTCCAGCCCCAATTCCTCCGCGCGCGCATGAATTGCAGTTGGCTGCAACGCCTTGCCCCGCCCGGCGCGACGCGGAGGCTGGGTATAGACCGCACACACCTCATGCCCTGCGGCTACCAGCACGTTAAGGCTGGGCACGGCAAAATCCGGCGTTCCCATGAAGATGATGCGCATGGCGGCTTTCTCTGTTGGCGTTGAGGCTCCCTTAGAGAAGCCCATTGGCGCGCGCCATGCAAATGCGTATGCGGTCCGCATGGCCAGTCAGGACATTGAGACTTTGGTGCAGGCGCTGTCCCGCTTGCCGGGGCTGGGGCCACGCTCCGCCCGGCGCGCGGTGCTGCATCTGCTCAAGAAGCGGGAGACCGCGCTCGTGCCCTTGCAACGCGCGCTGGAACAGGTCGGCGAGCGGCTTTCCACCTGCGGCATTTGCGGCAATGTGGATACCAGCGATCCGTGCGGCGTCTGTGCTGACACGCGCCGCGACGCGCGGCTGCTGTGTGTGGTGGAGGATGTGGCGGACCTTTGGGCGCTCGAACGCTCGCGGCTCTTCCCCGGCAAATTCCATGTGCTTGGCGGGCGGCTCTCTTCGCTTGACGGCGTGCGCCCTGAGGATCTGACGATTGACCTGCTCGTCCGGCGGATCGAAGCGGGCGGGATCGACGAAGTGGTGCTCGCCATGAATGCCACGCTGGAAGGGCAGACGACCGCGCACTACATCGCGGACCGCATCGAACGCTTCCCGGTGCGCGTCACACAATTGGCGCATGGCCTGCCGGTGGGTGGTGAACTGGATTATCTGGATGATGGCACGCTGGCGCAGGCGCTGCGCGCACGAAGGCCGGTTGCATAGCAAAACGCGATGCGCCACATCTCTGGTCACAATAGACAGAGGAGATTCCCATGAGCGACCTGACCAGCATTCCCCTGAAGTCCATCACCGGTGCCGATACCAGCCTGGCCGACCATAAGGGCAAGGTGCTGCTCGTCGTCAATGTTGCGTCCAAATGCGGGCTGACGCCGCAATATGACGGGCTTGAGGCGCTTCACGAAAAGCTTGCGGACAAGGGCTTTTCGGTGCTCGGTTTTCCCGCGAATGATTTCGGCGCGCAGGAGCCGGGCAGCAATGACGAAATTGCCGAATTCTGCCGCACCAATTTTTCGGTGAGCTTCCCGATGTTTGAAAAGATCGCGGTGCCGGGCAGCGACAAGCACCCGCTCTACGCCGCGCTGACCAGCGCGAAGCCCGATACGGACAATGATGCTTCGCCCTTCCGTGAACGGCTGAAGGGCTTTGGCATGACGCCCAACGAAGCGCCTGAAGTGCTGTGGAACTTCGAAAAGTTCCTGATCGGCCGCGATGGTCAGGTCGTTGGCCGCTTTGCCCCCACCACTGCGCCTGATGATGCAGAGATGCTCGCTGCGATTGAGGCCCAGCTGGCGGCCTAAGTCAGCGGTTGCGCCAGATCGTTCGCGTTTCGGCTGGCGCAAAACAGGCCATGTCGCTGAGCGCATAGCGCACCAGAAACACGTCATGCGCCCGCTTGGCCGCTGATTCCAGCCTTGGGCTGAAATCGGCGGCCAGCAGCACCGCGCGACACGGCACGCCGGTTTCGGCTTCCATGTCCGCCGAATAGGCCAGCACCTGTTCCAGCGCGCCGTTCGGACACGGCCCCGCCTTCAGCTCGATCACGACGAAATTGCCATAGCGGTCGCGCGCGGTGATATCGATGCGCCCACTCGCCACTTCGCGTTCCTGCCCGCCATCCGCTTCAACAAGGCCGGGTTCGACCCTGTCGAGCTGTTGACGGACCAGCATTTTCAGCTCTTTCTCATAATGCAGGATGCGCACCTGATTGCCCACCCGCTTGGATGGTTTGGTCTCCATTGTTCATGCTCCACGTTCCCGCGACCGGCGCTAGGAAACAGGCGTTGCAGGAGCGTTAGCGGACGTGGTTACAAGCGGGTGACATGCCTTGCTCCAGAATTAACCTTTCCCTTTTGCGCCATCATCGGCTAGAGCGCGCACTTGATACACTATCACGACAAGGAAACGGGTCGATGACACAGGAACGCTATTCGAGCTCTGCCATCCTTTTGCATTGGCTGATTGCCGCTACGCTCGCCTTTCAGTTTGGGCTCGGTGAAGCGCTGGAGCATTTGCCCAAAGGACCAAAGCAACTGGATGTGATCCAGTTCCACAAGGCCATTGGCATGACGATCCTGCTCCTTACCTTCATCCGTGTCGGTGTGCGCGTGGCGACGCCGCGTCCGGCCCCCGTTGGGGACAGCGGCTGGGCACAGCGCCTTGCCGGAGCCGCGCATCTGGGGCTCTATGCCTTCATGATCCTTGCCCCCATCACGGGCTGGATTGCCTCATCAACCGGGCGGCTGAACGTTCCCATCGACATGTTCGGCTTGTTCCATTGGCCCACCTTCCCCGGCATGGCTGGCTTGGCCGAAGCCTCACGTCACGGCCTGCATGAATTTGGCGAGGAATCGCATGTCATCATGACCAAGATCGGAATGGTGTTGTTCCTCCTGCATATTGCCGGGGCGCTGCGTCACCAGTTCTTTGCGAAGGAACGCATGGTGGAACGCATGATGGGCGGCAATCGCACTTTGTCCCCGATTGTCGGCACGGCTCATATCATCGGCTTCACGGCCGTGCTCGCGGCCTTGCTGGCTTGGGGCAAAACTGGCCCTGCCCCAGCAACTGATCCCGCGATCGCAAAGTCGGTGCAGGAGCAACTCGCCAAGGCTGGCCCGCAGCCCGCTGCTGAGGAAAAAGAAGAAGAGGAAGAGGAGGAGTAACCCTCCTCGCCTCTTACCGCGAGAAGGCCTGAGTACCGGTCTGTGCGCGGCCCAATATGAGGGCATGAACATCATGCGTGCCCTCATAGGTGTTGACCGCTTCCAGATTCATCACATGGCGGATCACGCCAAATTCATCCGAAATGCCGTTGCCGCCGTGCATGTCGCGCGCCACGCGGGCAATATCGAGCGCCTTGCCGCAATTGTTGCGCTTGATCAGGCTGATCGCTTCGGGCGCGAGCTGGTGCGCATCCATCAGCCGCCCGGCATGGAGCGCGGCTGACAGGCCAAGCGTGATCTCCGTCTGCATGTCCGCCAGCTTTTTCTGGAACAATTGCGTGGCCGCGAGCGGTCGCCCGAACTGGATGCGGTCCAGCCCATATTGCCGCGCGGCGTGCCAGCAATATTCCGCCGCGCCCATCGCGCCCCAGGCAATGCCGTAGCGCGCATTGTTGAGGCAGCCAAACGGCCCGCCCAGCCCGGAGGCGAGCGGCAGAATCCGGTCTTCTGGCAATTCCACCTGATCGAGCACGATCTCGCCCGTCACCCAAGCGCGCAGAGAGAATTTGCCCTCAATCTTGGGCGTGGAAAGCCCCTTGTCTCCGCGTTCGACGATGAAGCCGCGAATGCGCCCATCTTCGGTTTTGGCCCACACCACCATGACATCGGCAAAGGGCGAAGAGGTGATCCACATCTTCGCGCCGTTGAGCACATAGCCGGTTGCAGTCTTGGTGGCGGTGGTGCGCATCGATCCGGGATCAGAGCCTGCGTCCGGTTCGGTCAGGCCGAAAGAGCCGATCCATTCACCGCTCGCCAGCCTGGGCAGATAGCGCTCCTTCTGCGCCGCGCTGCCATAAGCGTAGATCGGCCACATCACGAGGCTCGACTGCACCGACATGGCCGAACGATAGGCCGAATCTACGCGCTCGACCTCGCGCGCAATCAGCCCGTAGGAGACGTAAGAGACGCCCGGACAGCCATAGCCATGCAGCGTCGGGCCGAGCAGCCCGGCCTCTCCAAATTTCTTCATCAGGCCCCGGTCGCACGTTTCGTTGCGGTTCGACTCCTTGACGATGGGGGCAAGATGTTCAGCGGCAAAAGCGCGCGCGGTATCGCGCACCATTCGCTCTTCCTCGCTCAGCAGACTGTCGAGAAGCAGCGGATCTTCCCAATTGAAACCCGGCCACACCGGGGCACCCTCTTGCGCCATGTTTTCCTCCCAAGGATTGTTTGCATCCGTTTAGCGCGGGGCGGCAACCCTGCCTAGGCCACGCTCAGCGCGCTCTACGGAACAGCGCGCGATCTTCTTCGGAAAAGCCACGAGTCCAGATGATCCAGCCGAACACGGCCAAGGTCGCGGGCAGCCCCACCGCCAGTTGCGCCCAGTCTGGCAAACGGTGCGCGGCAAACCCGACGATTACGGCGACCGCCACCGCAGGCACCAGCGCCCAGCGCCAGACCGAGACAGGCGCCCCCAGAACCGAACTGGCAAGGGCTGCCTTCCCAAGCGAGCCCATTCCCAGACTGAGCGCCAGCGCGGCAGCAGCGCCTGCCGCCTGCCACCCCTCCGGCAGCCCGCGCGCCTTGGCGAATTCGATCAACGCGACTGTCAGCACAGCTTGCATCCCGATCATCGCGAGCGACACCAGCATGTTTTTGTGTCGCGCGACATAGATCAGCGCCGCCTCGCTCACCACGGCAAGTGAGGCCAAGACTTCTGCCGTAAGCAGCAGCGACAGCGATCCGTTACCGCCGACAAAATCCTGCTTCGGCCCGATCAGCGCCATGAGTTCCCGCCCGGCAAGCGCCAGCGAGAGGCCAATGCCGAGTTGCGCCGCCAAAATCCAGAATCCGACCTGACTGATCTGGCGCGCGACCGCCGCCTTGTCTCCTTCATCCAGCGCGCGGGTGATGACCGGCCCCAGCACAGGATCGAAGCTTGTCTTCAGCTTTTGCGGGACCGACACGATCTGCTGCGCCACCCAGTAGATCCCGACCATTGCCGGCGAGACGAACAGGCCGAGAATGACTGTATCGAGCCGCCTTGAACCCCATTCAATCGCGTCTGCGGCGGCGAGCGGCGCATTGTGGCGGGCGAGCGCATAAAGCTCGATCGCGCGTGGCTTCCAATCCTGCGGCCAGCCATAGCTGCGCACGAACGGCACAGCAGAAGCGACCAGCGCCGCCATCATCGAGAGCGCGTAAGAAACGAGCAGCCCGTCAGACGGGGTGCTCCACCACAGGGCGATGGCGGCGATACTGATCGTCCAGGGCTCGATAATGGCGCGGGCGCGCACGGTGGATTTCACGTCAAAGCGGAAGGCGAGCGCCGCCAACATTACATCCGAGAGCGCCACCGCCGGAATGACCAAGGGCATCAGATAATCGAGCGGCTTGATCGCGCTGTTGGGAAACATGATTTCGGGCACCAGCATCAGCAGCGCGGTCGGGATCATCGTAGCGCCGAGGACCACCAGCACAGCATCCCAGGCACCATTGGCCTTGCCCGCGCCGGTCAGGTGCAGCGCCAGCCCGCGCTTCAGCCCCAGCGTGGAGAGCTGCGCTGCAAACTCGACGATGGCGATGGCATAAGCCAACCGCCCCAGCGCGTTCGCGCCATACCATTGTGATGCGATGAAGAGGAACGGTATCCGCGCGACAAGCCGGATGACAAAGCCCGCCACACTGGTGCGGCCACCTTGGGCGAGCGCGGCGAGATCGGTGGACATTCTCAGTCCCAAATATCCATGGACTGCCGCAATTGGCAATCACTGTCATCCACCTTGCACATGGCCGACCCTGTGAAGTGCGGATGCATCTTGAACCACCCTGTTTCCGAACGTGTCTTTCCGCCCTCTACGTCCACGATGTAACGGATACGCAGCCAATTCCGCTCGCACGTGAGAAGTTCAGCGGTTTCACCCTGCTTTCCACCGGTCAGCGTCAGCAATGCACCCGCACCTTGATTGACTTTGGTCCAGCGCCCCGGCGCATTGTACGGGCGGTCGTAGGCATCGTCATGAAAACCGGGATCAACGCCCACCCTGCTGCGATGAACCCAGCCGCTGCCTTGATAATTGCGCTTTATGGCGTGCTTTCCAACGACAGGGTCATAGCCTTCCGTTGTGGCGTCGATGTCTGCAATGCGCAGCCATGGTCCTGAAATGGCGATGATGTTGAAAGCGGGACCGAAGGCTCGGTCCGATGGCTGTGGCGGGTCATTGGGTGCATGTGGATCTGTCTCGATGAGGCTGTGCAGGACGCCCACGACCAAGCTACCCTTGCTTGGCCCGGCGCGGACATTCAATCCCTTGAAATCCTGTTCAACGGATATTGCGCCTACTGCACAGCCCTTCAGGCTGGCCCTCTTTGTTGCCATTGCCCGCTCTTGGGCGATGGCTTCCGGCGAATCGAGCGCGGCCTCTAAGGCGGCTTTTGCCATTTGACCGGCATCCGGTTTCGAGGGCGCTTCGCTCGCCTGCTGGCACCCGGCCATACCAAGGAGCAATGCGAGCACCCTCAATGCGCAGCGCCCCAATTCTGGCCCGTGCCAATTTCCACGCCCAGTGGCACATCCAGTTTGACCAGCGGTTCCGCCGCACCTTCCATCACGGCGCGGATGACGGGCGTGGCGGCCTCAACATCGCCTTCGGGGAGCTCAAACACCAGTTCGTCATGCACTTGCAGCAGCATCTTGACGTTGGGCAGCCCGGCCTCGCGTAGTGCTGGCCCCATCCGCACCATCGCGCGCTTGATGATGTCTGCGCTCGTCCCCTGAATTGGCGCGTTGATCGCCGCGCGTTCGCTGCCTGCGCGTTCGGTCTGGTTCTGCGATGTGATGCGCGTGAAGTGCGTCTTGCGTCCGAACAGCGTTTCTGTGAAGCCCGTCTCGCGCGCGGATTGCAGCGTCTGGCTGATATAGCGGTTGATGCCGGGGAAGCGTTCAAAATAGCGGTCGATCATCGCCTGCGCTTCGTCCGAGCTGATCCCCAGCCGCCCGGCCAGTCCCCAGCGCGAGATGCCGTAGAGCAGGGAGAAGTTGATCGTCTTCGCCCGGCCACGCGTTTCGGGATTCACTTCTCCGAACAGCTCCGTCGCGGTCAGGCTGTGAATGTCCTCGCCCTTGGCAAACGCCTCCTTCAAGGCGGGCACATCGGCCATATGCGCAGCAAGGCGGAGTTCGACCTGACTATAGTCGGCGCTGAGCAGCACATGCCCCGGCTCCGCCACAAACGCCGTGCGGATGCGGCGGCCCACTTCGGTGCGGATCGGGATGTTCTGGAGGTTCGGATCGTTCGAAGAAAGCCGCCCCGTCTGCGCGCCGGTCAAGCTGTAGCTGGTGTGGACGCGGCCCGTTTGCGGGTTGATCTGTTCCTGCAAGCTGTCCGTATAGGTGGATTTGAGCTTGGAGAGCTGCCGCCAGTCCAGCACCTTGCGCGCAATCTCCACGCCCTCATCGGCCAAGCGTTCGAGCACAGTTACATCGGTTGAATAATCGCCCGATTTCCCCTTCTTGCCACCTTTCAGGCCCATCTGACCGAACAGGATTTCACCCAATTGCTTGGGGCTGCCCACGGTGAAGGGGGTGCCCGCAAGCGTATGGATTTCCCCTTCGAGCGCCGCAATGCCCTGCGCGAATTCGGCAGACATGGCGGCAAGTTCGGCGCGATCCACCTTGATGCCTGTGCGCTCCATCTCTGCCAATACGGGGATGAGGGGCCGGTCCACCCGCTCATAAACGCGCGTCGCCTTCTCCGCTGAAAGACGCGGCTTGAGCCGGTGCCACAGACGCAGCGTCACATCGGCATCTTCCGCCGCGTAGCGCGTGGCTTCAGGAAGGGCGACCTGATTGAAGGTCAGCTGCTTCTTACCGGTGCCACACACATCCTTGAACGCGATGCAGGCATGGCTGAAATGATCCCGCGCGAGTTCATCCATGCCGTGATTGCGGCGTCCTGCATCGAGATCGAAGGAGATGACCATCGTGTCGTCGATGGGGGCGATAAGCCCCCTCTCCCCTTCAGGGGAGAGGGCCGGGGAGAGGGGCTGTGCGGAGACAGACTCCCCCTCTCCCAACCCTCTCCCCTGAAGGGGAGAGGGCTTTAGATACCGCGCCAACACATTCAGATCATATTTGATGTTGTGCCCCACCTTGAGCACCGCATCATCAGCGAGCAGCGCGGCGAGCTTTGCCATCGCCACGTCCATCGCCACCATCTGCGGTGCATCCGAAAACAGATCAGTGCCTCCATGCGCGAGCGGAATATAGCACGCCTTGTTCGGTGCGATGGCGAGGCTCACGCCCACCAGACCCGCGCCAATGCTGTCCAGCCCATCAGTCTCGGTATCGACCGCAACCACACCCGCCGCGCGCGCTTCGGCGATCCAGCGGTCGAGCGCCTCCTCGGTCTGCACGCACTCATACGCGTCCAGATCAAAGCTCTGCACATCGGGTTCGGCAGGCGCGGGCGGCGGCGCGGATTTCGCTTCGGTGCGGATCATCTTCATCGTCGCATGATCGGCGCGCGCCGGTTCGCCACCCAGTTTCTTGAGCAGAGACATGAAGCCATGATGCTCCAAGAACGCGCGCAGCGGCGGTTCCGGAATCTCTTTGAGCAGCAGATCATCGAGCGGCTCGGGAAGGTCGCAATCCTCCTTCAACGTCACCAGAACGCGGCTCATCCGCGCCTGATCGGCATAGGTCAGCAGATTTTCCTGCATCTTGGATTTCTTCATGGCGGGTGCCGCAGCCAGCACCTGATCGACCGTGCCGAATTCATTGACCAGCTTGGCCGCCGTCTTGGGGCCAATGCCGGGCACGCCGGGCACATTATCTGCCGTATCGCCCATCAGGCCGAGCACTTCGCCCAGCAATTCCGGCCCCACGCCGAACTTCTCGATCACCGCCTGCGGGCCGAGCCGCTCGGACTTCATCGGATCGAGCATGTCCACGCCCGGCTGGATCAACTGCATCAGATCCTTGTCTGTCGAGACGATGGTGACATCCCAGCCCGCATCCTTGGCCGCGCGCGTGTAAGACGCGATCAGGTCATCGGCCTCCAGCCCCATCTGTTCGATGCACGGCAGTGAGAAGGCCCGCGTTGCATCGCGGATCATCGGGAATTGCGGCACCAGATCTTCGGGCGCTGGCGGGCGATGCGCCTTGTAGTCAGCGTAAATCTCGTTGCGGAAGCTCTTGCCAGACGCATCGAGGATCACCGCCATATGCGTTGGCCCGTCCGCCTTGTGCAGCGCGTCCGCCAGCTTCCACAGCATCGTCGTATAGCCATAGACCGCGCCCACCGGCTCATCGCGGATGTTGGTGAGCGGCGGCAGGCGGTGATAGGCGCGGAAGATATAGCCGGAGCCATCGACGAGATAGAGATGCTTGTGATCGGACATAAGCGCGGGTTGTAAGCCCGAACGCGTGCGGCGTCACTTCCCCATTTCAGCGCGCGCTATCAAGATGTGCCAGCACGGCGCGCAGATAGGCTGCCATGCGGTCGTCGCGCTTCGCTGTTTCCGCGCCTTCCGGGCTGTCTGCCATGGCCTGATGGTTGGACAGCCAGAGCTGCGCCGCAATCCGCCACGGTGTTGGGGCCTGCGCCGGATTCAAGCTTTGCAAGGCAGCAGACAGGCTTTCCCCGGCGGCTTGGCGGTAGGACGTGGCGCGCCATGTGTCGCGCCCGGTCTGCAACGCCGGGTCTGCCGCTGCCTTCATCAGCCGACGCGCCTGATCCATCAGCAGGATGAACATGGGCTCGGTCGGGCTCCTGCGATCTGCCAGCGCCGTCAAGTCCGGCCCGCCATGCGCTTCATGGGCACGCCGCAGCAAAAACTCCGCATCGTAAAGCGAATCGCGGTCTTCTTGCGGGGCATTGTCGCTCCGGGTGCGCACCGTCAGCCACGCGTAGGTCAGCAGGGTGCGTTCAATGTCATTTTCGGCACGACACGCTTCACTGAGATCGACCAGATCGCTGCGGTCACCCATGTCACACAGATTGTCGCCGTGCCGCCAACCTTCCTCCATCAGCCGCTTGAGCACAGGCGTTTCCAGGGCCTCCACGGCTTCACGCGCACGCTTAGTATCCTCAGCCGTGCCGCCCAAATCCGCTTTCAGGGCCAGCATATGGGCCTGAAGACCAAAGCGGTCTTCCTCATCATGACTGGTGAGGCGCAGGATGTTGGCGATTGGCTTGCGGTCTCCCTCTTTCTCCAAAAGCCCCTTGGATTTGAGAAAGAGGGCACTCTCCTCCACCCATGCAACGACGGGGCGGGCATCGGCAAGCAACGTCTGAGACTGCCAGAGATCAGCGGCGCGCAAATAGTGATGGGCCGCCTCAATCCGTGATTGCCATGTGCGGATGCGGGTCAGCAGCGCCATGCCAGCTTTGTCAGCGGACATGACACGCGCGGCTGCGATCGAGTCTGCCTTGTCCGCCGCAGCTGCCTCTGCGCGGTCCAGTGCCGGTGCGGCGCGACGCCACAGCGTCTCCCAATCCGGCCCGTCCGGCACATCAAACCGGCCCCCGGCATAGTGCCGAAGCGCGGGGCGGATACTCGCCTCCGTCCCGAAATTCATGTGCCAGTCGATCAGTGAGAAGGGCAGCAACTGGAACGCCGCGCAAGTGCCGGATTGCTGGATCGAGGTGAAAGAGGCGGGCACCGGATCGCTCTCGATCCGCCGGGTCTCTTCTGCACTGCCTTGCCAGCGACGCCCGATGGCCAGGCAGATCATCTCCTCCTCCGGATCGCCTTGCTCTTGGGACAGTGCAGGCGCTGGCAGGAGCGTGAGGGCAGCGGCGAAAAATATGTATAAGCGCGACATATAACGACGCTAACTGCCTTATCCGGACTTGAGAAGCCCGTTCACCACCTCAATCCGCTGCGCATCCCCACCCAGCTCGGCAAAGAGCGAAGGCTCCGTGCCCGTCATCCACACCTGCCCGCCGCGCGTGGCCAGTTGATCGAACAGCGCGGCGCGGCGGCGTGGATCAAGATGCGCGGCCACTTCATCAAGCAGCAAGAGCGGACGCCGCCCCCGCGCCTCTGCCACCAGATCGGCATGAGCGAGGATGATCGCAAAGAGCAGCGCTTTCTGCTCGCCGGTGGAGCAGCGCGCCGCCGCCTCCCCCTTTTCGGCGTGAGTGACGATGAGATCGATCCGGTGCGGCCCGGCGAGCGTGCGCCCGGCGGCGGCATCACGAGGGCGGGCGCGGCGCAGCGCATCGGCCAGATCGGCAGTGCCCTCCCCCCCCTCCAGCGCGAGCAAGGGCCGGGCGAACGGACCCGCAGGCGCATCGGCGAGCCGCGCAGAGAGCCCCGCCACCAGCCCGGCGCGCGCGCTGTGGAGCGCGGCCCCATGCGTCGCCATCTGCGCCTCCAGCGCGTCGAGCCAGGCGGGATCAGGCGCGGCGTCCCCTGTGAGCAGCCGGTTGCGCTGGCGCATTGCGGCGTCATAGCGGCTGGCATGGCGGGCGTGAGCGGGATCGAGTGCGAGCGTCAGCCGATCGAGAAAGCGGCGGCGTTCGCCTGCGGCATCGGTGAAGAGCCGGTCCATCGCAGGCACGATCCAGATGGCGGAAAGCCATTCGCCCAGCGCCGTGGCCGGTTGCGCCGCACCGTTGATCCGCACCAACCGCCGGTCCGGTGCGTTCGCCTGTGTGCCGGTGGAAAGCGTGGTGCCATCGGCGAGTTCAGCGGCGATCCCGAACGCGCCACTGCCGCCCCTGCGCGCCATCTCTCCTGCCGCCGCCCCGCGCAGACCGCGGCCCGGCACGAGCAGAGAGACCGCCTCCAGCACATTGGTCTTACCCGCGCCATTCTCCCCCACCAGCACGACAAAACCCGGCGCCGCCGCAATCCGCGCCGCTTCATGGTTCCTAAAATCGCTGAGTGTCAGCCGGGCGAGCGTCATGCCCAAAGCGATAGCGCCGCAAAGCCCATCCGCACAGCCCTAGCGCGAAACATGGCATCATCACCCACTTCGCTTCTGAAATCAGCGTCTCCACGCCGCGCATGGAAAAGAAGCCCGCACCTATCGGCGAAACGCGGATCGGGCGCATGGGTGCAAAAGACCGCGCCTCGCTCCACGGCCAAAGCAAGGCCGGACCCAGCCCGCCACTGGTCATTGCATCGAGCAGACCATGCGAGCCTGCCGAGACGAACAGGAACAGGCCTGCCAGCCCCCGGCGCGGGGGCCGAAGCACAGCCAACATGAGAAGCGCCGCCGCCAGTGCGAGCATCAGCGAATGGCTCGCGCCGCGATGTCCCCACGCACTCGCATAGGCGATGCCGAGTTTGAAACCGATCACGTCTGCGTCGGGAGCCATGGCCAGAACCATGCCTGCGATGGTGACGGACGGTGCAATCCGTTTGCGACCTGCCGCCACCGCGATGGCCAGCGGCACCATGGCGTGCGTCATGATCGTCGGCATGGTTGCCCTCTTTCTCCTTTCGCGCCGCCCGGTTGGGGCGTGCATAAGGCCCAAAGCGATAGCGCCGCAAAACCCATCCGCACAGCCCTTAAGGCGCGGGCGTCATCCACCGAGCCGCTGCACCGCGATGCAGATGTTCACCAAAGCCTATGCCCGCTTTGGCGGCGTGATGCCGGTGCCCGGCAATGCGCTGAAAGAGATGGTGATCCGCGAACATAATGCGGTGTGCACGGGATAGGGCGACGCGGCGGCTCCCAAACTTCGCGCAAACTTCGCATCCTAGGCCCCCGCATGGCGCGCCCGGAGGGGTTCGATCTCCGCGCACGGTCACAGGGCGGCGCAGGATTGGGGAGAGGGCGTGCGGGTTCCATGCGGCAAGTTTAGAACATAATAGGAACTTTTGCAAGATGAATCTGAAATCCGCTGGCGCGCTAAATGTTACGGAGCGCAAAGGGTAAGTTTCCCAGTGGCTTTGACCCGATCAGTCGATATGGCCAGCGTCGCGCAACATTCGAGCATGTTCATCTTGCTGCGGCTTGAAGGACACAAACTCTCTCGTTCCAAGACGTAACCCGAGTTTCTGCATCAGATCGCGATCAGTCTCGGAATACAGGATTGCGATGCCTTTGGGTGCTAGACGGTCGCGGGCGCCACCATTTCGTCGAATTCGCTTCATGAAATCATCTTGCGCGGCAATGCTGGCAATCAGCACGCGGGAAACGGGCGTTTGCAGGCAATGCTCGAAGAGCAGAGCCAATCGCTCCGTTCCGCCCTTCGGTGCTATGATCGTCTGACGGAGTTCGGCATCAATATGCGTCCAGAAATTCGGCGTGTAGGCGAAGTCCCGAACCATCCACCAAATGTTGCGCGTTCCCGCCGCAGACAGGCTGGTCTTGGCATCGCGATTCTCCCCTGCGCGCAGATAATCGCGCCGCGCCCGCACCAGACCAAAGGCACAGGTGGAGGCAATTTCGTTCACGCGCAACAGGATGCACAATTGACCGATTGCTTCGGGAGGAATCATCCAGCCGCTGCCGCCGCCAGTGGTGGATTTCACATCCACTTCCTGCCCGCCGATCAGAAGATCCAGCACTATGCCTTTGGGAACCTGCAACCAGTCTCGAAGCAGGATTTCAAACTTGGTTCCCAAGTATGTCTTTTCGGTCTTTTCAAGATCGGAAAGGAAGAATCGTCCGGTGCGCGCCGTATCGATCACTTCATCAATCGCTGACCGGAAGAATGACCGCAACTTTGCCTCAAATTGGTCTTGCCCACCAACGGCTGTCAGCAGATCAGTCTCCAACTTGGCCAGGTCAACATGATCCAAATGGAGTTCGGGAAGCGGCTGGCGACCGCTGCCGCCGAACAAAGTCACGCCGCCCTGACCGCAAACAGCCGGTTCACCTGCAACGCGATGCGCAGATTGGTCGCTACAGCTTTGGCCACCGGCGGCGGAAAGGCGTTGCCGACCTGACGGTAGGCGGTCGTCTTGCGGCCATGGAACTGCCAGTCATCCGGGAAGCCCTGCAAGCGCGCGACCATGCGGACGGTGAGGCGGGGCATTCCGACAAAATCCGGATCGGGCGCGGCTTCGGCAAGGCTCTTGCCCTCCACACCCATCGTGGCCCAGGCCCGGCGGGCGCGGGTGGGGCCAAGGTCTGGCCCGCCATGTTTCTTGGAGCCGCCGACGATGGTGGGGGCAATATCGTTCGCCTCTTTCAGCCAGCGATTGACGCCGCGCCAGCCATTGGCCGCCATCAGGTCCTTTAGCGTTTCGCCCACAGTCGGCGGATTGTGCGGCAGCGCGGTGGGCCAATCAAACGCATCGGCCATATCCTTGCGCAGCGCGACAATCACCACGCGCGGGCGCAGTTGCGGCACGCCGAAATCAGAGGCGTTGAGCAGTCGCCAATCGGTATGATAGCCGAGCTTGTCCAACTGCTTCTTGAGGTGCAGGCGGTAATCCTCGAACACGGCGGAGAGGAAACCGCGCACATTTTCGATCATCACCGCCTTGGGGCGGATTTCGTCGATCAGGCGGAGGGCTGCGGGAAACAGGTTGCGCTCATCCTTCTCGCCCAACTGTTTGCCGGCAATCGAGAAAGGCGGGCATGGCAGGCCACCCGCAAGCAAATCCATGCCCTTGTAAGGTCCGCCATCAAAGCCGTTCATGTCTGCTGTATGCACGTCCCAATGCGGACGATTGAGCCGGAGCGTCTGCGCGAAATCCGGCTCAATCTCCACCAGCGCGGGATGATCAAACCCGGCCTGTTCCAGCCCCAAGGCCTGCCCGCCCGCCCCTGCACAGAATTCGATGGATTGCATGATGTGGAAACTTATGTTCTTTTTCTGTTCGCGTCAAGGTGCCTAGTTGCAAGCGCGAACATGATGGGCCGCGCTCTTCCACTTCGACAACGCCAGATTTTCTGATCGCCCCTTGAAGGACAGAAATTGCCCTTTGATTGAACCGCTGGCTTTCCACACTGTCTTTGAAGTCTGAATGACGGTCACTCGACATTCTTCGCCAAGAATAGCCATATCATATCGCACAGAACCCATCTCCTGTAGATAGTCCAAGCAACGCTAAAGCTACGACCGTCACGGGAGTAAATCCCGTGACGTCAGTCCTCGCCTTGCGAGGCTGGCCGACCGTTCGCGTCGCCGCTTCGCGGCGACCGGCGCGCAACTGCCTTGCGCACCTCGCTCCAGTTCACTCCGCCGCAATCCCCGCCTTTTCGAACATATCTTCCTCAACTTCCGCACTAACCGCCACGCCGTCATTGGCGGCCTTGGCGTTTTTGCGGCTGTCGAACGCGTCCCAGACTTCGTTCCAGTTGCCGCGCGTGGCGGCCTTGGAATATTCGGTGGCGCGGGTTTCGAAGAAGTTGGCGTGCTCTACGCCGTTCAGCAGCGGGGCGAGCCAGGGGAGGGGGTGATCGTCGATCATGTAGACCGGCTGGAAACCGAGCTGGCCCAGCCGCCAATCGGCGATGTAGCGGATGTACTTCTTGATTTCCTTGGCGGTCATGCCCGGCACCGGACCTGCTTCGAAGGCGAGATCGATGAAGGCGTCTTCCAGCCGCACGGTCTTCTGGCAGCAATCGATAATATCTTCCTTCACCGCCTTGGTGAGGCAATCGCGTTCCTTCACAAAGGCGTGGAACAGGCGGGTGATGCCTTCGCAGTGCAGGCTTTCGTCGCGCACGCTCCATGTGACGATCTGGCCCATGCCCTTCATCTTGTTGAAGCGCGGGAAGTTCATCAGCATGGCGAAGCTGGCGAACAGCTGCAGCCCTTCGGTGAAGCCGCCGAACATGGCGAGCGTGCGGGCGATATCCTCATCGGTATCGACGCCGAACGTGCCGAGATAATCATGCTTGTCCTTCATTTCCTTATACTGAAGGAACATGCCGTACTCGCTTTCGGGCATGCCGATCGTATCGAGCAGGTGCGAATAGGCCGCGATGTGGATCGTCTCCATGTTGGAGAAGGCGGCGAGCATCATCTTCACCTCGGTGGGCTTGAAGACGCGGCCATATTTTTCGTGGTAGCAATCCTGCACCTCGACATCCGCCTGCGTGAAGAAGCGGAAAATCTGCGTGAGCAGGTTGCGCTCATGATCGGTGAGCTTCTGCGCCCAATCGCGGCAATCCTCGCCCAGCGGCACTTCCTCCGGCATCCAGTGCACCTGCTGCTGGCGCTTCCAGAAATCATAGGCCCAGGGATATTCAAAGGGCTTGTAGGTCTTGCGGGCTTCGAGAAGGGACATGGCGGTTACTCCTGAATCCCCTCTCCCATTGGGAGAGGGAGGGGCCCGGCCACAGGCCGGGAGGGTGAGGGTGACAGGTGCCGGACGATATCGGCCAGCACACCATCAAGGTTGGCGAGAACATCGGTGTTCCAATAACGGATCACGCGAAGCCCCAGTTGTTCCAAAAAGCGCGTGCGCGCCGCGTCATAATCCTGTGCCTCGGCATGTTGCCCGCCATCCACCTCGACGACGAGCCGCGTGCCGAAACTGTAAAAGTCCGCAAAATAGGGGCCGATGGGCACCTGTCTGCGAAACTTTGCGCCCGGGCAGGCCTGCCGCAATCCAGACCAGAGCCGTTTTTCGGCTTCGGTCGCATTGCGGCGCAAGTCCCGTGCGCGGGAAACGGTGCCGGAGGGCTGATTGCGATATGTGCGCATGGCCAATCACCCTCACCCTTCCGGCGCTGCGCGCCTCCCTCCCTCTCCCGGGGGAGAGGGACACTTTTACTGACACGCCAGACACTCGTCATAATTGGTGGTTTCCAGCTCGAACTTGGGGGCTTCGGCGGTGTTGTCCGCCTCTACGCCGCCGGCAAAGCCCGCGCGCTGGATGCTCTTGGAGCGGAGATAGTAAAGCGACTTCACGCCCAGTTCCCATGCGCGGAAATGGAGCATCAGCAGATCCCATTTCTCCACGTCCGCCGGGATGAACAGATTGAGTGACGTCGCCTGATCGATATAGGGCGTGCGGTCTGCCGCGAGTTCGATCAGCCAGCGCTGATCAATCTCGAAGCTGGTTTTGAACACATCCTTTTCATCCGGCGTGAGGAAATCGAGGTGCATCACCGATCCGCCCTGTTCGAGGATCGAATTCCACACGGCATCGCTGTTCTTGGCCTTTTCGATCAGCAGCTTTTCCAGATGCGGATTGCGGATCGAGAAGCTGCCGGAGAGCGTCTTGTGCGTATAGACGTTCGCCGGAATCGGCTCGATGCAGGCGCTGGTGCCGCCGCAGATGATCGAGATGGAGGCGGTGGGGGCGATGGCCGTCTTGCAGCTGAACCGCTCCATCACGCCGCGTTCTTCGGCATCCGGGCAGGCACCGCGTTCGGTGGCGAGCAGCATCGAGGCTTCGTTCACCTTGGCGGAGATGTGCTTGAAGATGCGCAGGTTCCAGCTCTTCGCCATCGCGCCTTCGAACGGAATGCCGCGCGCCTGCAGGAAGCTGTGGAAGCCCATCACGCCGAGCCCAACCGAGCGTTCGCGCATCGAGGCATATTTGGCGCGGGCCATTTCTTCGGGCGCGCGATCAATATAGTCGGTCAGCACATTGTCGAGGAAGCGCATCACATCCTCGATGAACTGCTTGTCATCCTTCCACTCTTCCCATGTTTCCATGTTGAGCGAGGAGAGGCAGCACACCGCCGTGCGGTCATTGCCGAGATGGTCGCGGCCCGTGGGCAAGGTGATTTCAGAGCAGAGGTTGGACGTCGTCACCTTCAGGCCGAGTTCGCGGTGATGCTTGGGCATCGCCTTGTTCACATGATCGATGAAGATGATGTAGGGCTCGCCCGTTGCCAGCCGGGTTTCAACGAGCTTCTGGAACAGCGCGCGGGCGTCCAGCGTGCCGCGCACACTGCCATCCTTGGGGCTCTTGAGCTGCCATTCAGCACCGTCCCGCACCGCTTCCATGAAGGCGTCGGTCAACAGCACGCCATGGTGGAGGTTGAGCGCCTTGCGGTTGAAATCGCCCGAAGGTTTGCGGATTTCGAGGAATTCCTCAATCTCGGGATGATCAATGTCGAGATAGC
>CALMZE010000135.1 GCA_937870585.1 uncultured Sphingomonadales bacterium
CCAGATCGCGCACGCGGCCGATATAGCTGGCGCGTTCCTGCACGCTGATCACGCCACGCGCTTGCAGCAGGTTGAAGAGGTGGCTGGCTTCAATCGCCTGATCATAGGCAGCGAGGGGAATGTTTGCCGCGATGCAGCGCTGGCATTCGGCCTCAGCATTGCGGAAGCCCTGAAACAGCTGCTCGGTATCGGCAATCTCAAAATTATATTTGGAATGTTCGCGCTCATTTTCCAGAAAGACATCGCCATAGCTGACGCCTTCATTGTTGAAGCGCAGATCATAAACCCGGTCTACGCCCTGAATATACATGGCGAGGCGTTCGAGCCCGTAGGTGAGTTCGCCTGCCACCGGCTTGCAGTCAAAGCCGCCCATCTGCTGGAAATAGGTGAACTGCGTCACCTCCATCCCGTCGCACCAGACCTCCCAGCCCAGCCCCCAGGCGCCGAGCGTGGGGCTTTCCCAATCATCTTCCACAAAGCGGATGTCGTGCTTGAGCGGATCAATGCCAATCGCGTCCAGACTGCCCAGATACAGCTCCTGCAAATTGGGCGGGCTTGGCTTCATGATCACCTGATATTGGTAATAATGCTGCAAGCGATTGGGGTTCTCACCATAGCGGCCGTCGGTCGGGCGGCGGCTGGGCTGCACATAGGCGGCGTTCCACGGGTTTGGCCCCAAAGACCGCAGCGTTGTGGCGGGGTGGAAGGTGCCCGCCCCCACGCGCATGTCATAAGGCTGGAGGATCGCGCAGCCGCGCTCGCTCCAATAATGATGGAGGGTCAGGATCAAGTCCTGAAAGCTCAAAGTGTCACGCTCTGCCATGGCTCGCGCCTTTGAAGGAGGACGCCTGCCCGGTCAAGCAAGCCGCGCTTGATATGCACCCGTTTAGCTGCCAAATCACGGGCATGATCCGCAAGTTTTTGATCGCGCTGTGCGCTTCCCTTCTGATGCTGATTGGCTTTGGCCATTTTGCCGCTGATGCCAAGCGCAAGGCAGACGCCGTGCCGCCTGCCCGCCCCGCGCTTTGGGTGCTGGCAGACAAGGACACGACCATCTATCTGTTTGGCACCATCCACCTGCTGCCCAAGGGATTGGCGTGGCGCACGCCCAAGCTGGACGCGGCGATTGCAAAGTCTGACTCGCTGGTGCTCGAAGTCGCAGGGCTGGAAAATCGCGAACACACCGCCGCCGTCATGATGAAAGCCGCCATCACGCGCGGCCTGCCCCCGCTTGTGGACCGTGTTCCGGCAGACAAACGCCCCAAGCTGGAGCAACTCGCCAAGGATGCGGGCGTTCCGCTCGGCTATCTCGATATTTTCGAGGATTGGGCCGCTGCGATCACGCTTGCTGTGGGGTCGCTCAAGGATTTGGGGCTGGACCCGGATGAAGGGGCCGAAGAGCAACTCCGCCGCACCTTCACCTCTGCCAAGAAGCCGATTGCGGGCCTTGAAACTGCCGAACAGCAATTCGGCTATTTCGACAACCTCTCTGCCCCTGCGCAAAAGACGCTGCTGATCAGCACGATTGATGAAAGCGGCGATGCGAAGGTCGAGTTCGACAAGATGCTCAAGGCATGGTCCGCCGGGGATGAGAAGAAGATGGCGCTCTCGTTCGACGATGAGCTCAAACTCTCCCCCGAATTGTTCGAGGTGCTGCTGAAAAAGCGCAACGCCAACTGGACGCAATGGATTGACGACCGCATGGACAAGCCCGGCACGATCTTCATCGGCGTGGGCGCGGGGCATCTGGCCGGGCCGGATTCGGTGCAGCGGATGCTCAAGGCGCGCGGGTTCAAGGTGAAGCGGGTGCAGTGAGCCTTGATCCTCCCTAACGCTTGCGTTGGGGAGGGGGACCGCTCGAAGAGCGGTGGAGGGGCAAAGCCTTGGCACCATGGCCCCTCCGTCATCGCTACGCGATGCCACATCCCCATCGCAAGACGATAGGGAGGAGTAAGAAACGTGTCGCCCCTTGCATTTTCGCGCATTTCCCCCTAAGGCCCGCCGCTTCCCGCCATGGTCATCCCTGGAGGCGTGTCGGGGAGCATCTGTAACTGGAGAACCAAAATGAGCGATATGCTGACCCTGTCGGCTGAATCGCGCGACCGGGCAGGCAAGGGAGCCTCCCGTGCCCTGCGCAATTCCGGCCGCGTGCCCGCCGTGATCTACGGCAACAACGAAGCCCCTGAAGGCGTGCATTTCGAGGAAAAGCTCCTCGTCAAGGCGCTGATGACGGGCCATTTTTTCAACTCTGTCATCATGATCGAAGTTGGCGGCAAGCAAGTGCGCACCCTGCCCAAGGATGTGCAGTTCCACCCCGTCAGTGATCGCCCGCTGCACGCAGACTTCCTGCGCATCGGCGAGCACAGCGAAGTGCATGTGGAAGTGCCGGTGAAGTTCACCGACGAAGCGCTTTCCCCCGGCATGAAGCGCGGTGCGGTGCTCAACGTGGTGCGCCATGAGCTCGAACTGGTGTGCGACGCGGCGATGATCCCCGATGATATCGAGATTTCGCTCTCCGGTCTGGACGTGGGCGCTTCGATCCACATCAGCCATGTGAACCTGCCCAATGGCGCGAAGAGCGCGATCACCGATCGTGACTTCACCATCGCCACGCTGGTTGCCCCCTCCGGCCTGAAATCGGCTGAGGGTGACACGACCAAGGAAGGTTAAACCCAATTCCCGCTCATCCTGAGGAGCCGTTGAGCTTGTCGAAACGGCGTCTCGAAGGATCCTTCGAGACGGGCCTTCGACAGGCTCAGTCCCTCCTCAGGATGAGCGGATTTGGATATTGACGATGCAAATCTGGGCCGGCCTCGGCAATCCGGGCGCGCAATACGCCCTGCACCGGCACAATGTCGGCTTCATGGCGGTGGACGCCATCCATCAGGATTACGGCTTCGGCCCTTGGAAAGCCCGGTTTCAGGGCAGCACCAGCGAGGGCCGGATCGGCTCCGCGAAAATCCTGCTCCTCAAGCCCGCAACCTTCATGAACGAAAGCGGCCGCTCGATCCGCGCCGCGATGGACTTCTTCAAGCTGGATGAAAGCGCCATCACCGTATTCTATGACGAGCTGGACCTTGCCCCCTTCAAGGTGAAGGTAAAGACCGGCGGCGGCACCGCAGGCCATAACGGCATCCGCTCCACCGTGAAGCATATCGGCGAAATGTTCCGCCGCGTCCGCCTCGGCATCGGCCATCCGGGTGACAAGGCCCGCGTCACCGGCCATGTGCTCGGCAATTTCGCAAAATCCGAAATGGACGACCTCGCGCACATGCTGGGCGCGGTTGCAGCTGAATCGCGCTGGCTGGCGGACGGTGACGATGTGCGCTTCATGAATGATGTGGCGCTGCGGTTGCAAAGCGATTAGCGTCACTTAACAGGTGAGGATGCCGTCCATGAATGTAGTCAGGAAACTCATCATTGCCATGAGCCTCGCTTTCCCCTTTGCCCCCCTGCCCGCGGCCACGCCCGGCGAATATCGACTCGACGCGCAGGGCATCGTCACGCTGATTGAGGATAATTACGCCTATCCAGAGCGTCTGCCCGGCGGGCATTATGCGCTGACGCCGACGCTGCAAGGCGAGTTAGAGCGCGTTCATGATGCGGATTCGCTGCTCGCTTTTGCCGAACGGGCCTTGACGCTGCTGGCAGACAGTCCCGCCACCACCGGCAGCGCCTTTCCAGACAGTGGGGCGCTGGTGCCAAGCTTTGCC
Source organism: uncultured Sphingomonadales bacterium (assembly GCA_937870585.1). Classification (GTDB taxonomy): domain Bacteria; phylum Pseudomonadota; class Alphaproteobacteria; order Sphingomonadales; family Sphingomonadaceae; genus Aquisediminimonas. Next base: position 3,714 of record CALMZE010000135.1, read on the forward strand.
GATCTCTGGATCGAACGGACAAATGGCCATTATGTCATCACCGCCGTGCGCGCCGATTCCGCCGCGCAGAAGGCAGGCATCGCGCCCGGCAGCGCGCTGACTGCCGTCAACAAGGTGGCCACCGCTGAAGCCGTGGCAGGCTTTTGGGCTGATCTGGGCGTCACCGGTCCCTTGAGCGACACACAGGCGGGCTATGCCGCGCGCGTGCTGGCAGCAGGGCGGAGAGACCGGTTCCGCGCGCTCACCATCCATGCGCCCGGCCACGCCGCACACGAATTCCCCCTGCCCTCGCTTTACCTGAACCCCATGCCGAAAGACCCGGTTTCCGCAGCGATGACGAACGGGACGCTGGTCATCCGCATCAATGACAGTCTCGGCAATGACGCAACCATCACGGCCTTTGATCTGGCAATGACTGGGCTGGCCAAGGGCACGCCGGTTGAGATCGACCTGTCCAACACGCCAGGCGGCGGCAATTCCAGCGTCGCGCGCGCAATCATGGGCTGGTTCGTCCGGAAGCCTGAATTCTACCAGATCCACAATTCCCCCAGTGAAGAGCGCCGCACCGGCATTCCGCGCCAATGGGTGGAACAGGTGCTGCCGCGCGGCGGCGGGCGCACGCATGACGGGCCGGTGCGCGTGAAGGTCAGCCGCTGGACGGGGAGCATGGGCGAAGGCCTCGCCATCGGAATGCACGCACTGGGCTATCCGGTCAGTGGCGGGCCAATGGCGCAACTGCTCGGTGCAATCGAGGATTTCCGCCTGCCGCATTCCGGGCTGGTGATCAAATTCCCGACCGAACGTCTCTACGGCGTCGATGGCACGCCGCGTGAGGATTTCGGGACGCAGGGCAGATCGGCCCGGTAGAGGCCAACTCTCTTGACACCCGGCGTCGCCCCCGCGAAGGCAGGGGCCGTTTTCTCTTCCCCGTCATTGCGAGCGCAGCGAAGCAATCCATCGCCGCGCGCCTGCTGGATTGCTTCGCTGCGCTCGCAATGACGAACAATGGCTTTCCGGAGATTTTATGGGTTTCAAATGCGGTATTGTCGGGCTGCCCAATGTCGGCAAGTCCACTCTGTTCAACGCGCTCACCGAAACGCAGGCGGCGCAGGCGGCGAATTATCCGTTCTGCACGATTGAGCCGAACGTGGGCAATGTCGCGGTGCCCGATCCGCGACTGGAAACGATTGCCAAGATCGGCGGCAGCCAGAAGATCATCGAAACCCAGCTCTCGTTCGTGGATATTGCCGGCCTTGTGCGCGGCGCGAGCAAGGGCGAGGGCCTCGGCAACCAGTTCCTCGCCAACATCCGAGAAGTGGACGCCATCGTCCATGTCCTGCGTTGCTTCATCGACAATGACATCCAGCATGTCGACAACAAGATTGATCCGATTTCTGACGCGGACACGGTCGAGACCGAACTCATGCTCGCCGATCTGGAGAGCCTTGAAAAGCGCGTCCCCGCCTTCCAGAAAAAGGCGAACAGCGGAGACAAGGAGGCGAAGGTCGCCGCTTCCGTGCTCGGTCAGGCGCTCGATCTGCTGCGCGAAGGCAAGCCTGCCCGCCTGACCGTGCCCAAAGACCCCGAAGAGAAGCGCGTCTTTGATCAGGCACAGTTGCTGACCTCAAAGCCGGTGCTTTACGTCTGCAATGTGGACGAAGGCTCTGCCGCGACCGGCAATGAGCTTTCCGCCAAAGTCTTTGAAAAGGCGAAGGCCGAAGGCGCGGAAGCCGTGGTCGTCTCCGCCGCCATCGAGGCGGACATTGTGACGATGCCGGTGGAAGACCGCGCCGAATTCCTCTCCGATCTCGGGCTGGAAGAAACCGGCCTCGCCCGCGTGATCCGGGCCGGGTATGAACTGCTGCACCTCATCACCTTCTTCACCGTTGGCCCCAAGGAAGCCCGCGCCTGGACCGTGTTCAAGGGCGCCAAGGCCCCGCAGGCCGCAGGCGTGATCCACACCGATTTCGAGAAGGGCTTCATCCGCGCCGAAACCATGGCCTATCAGGATTATGTCGATCATGGCGGCGAAGCGGGCGCGCGCGAAGCGGGCAAATGGCGCTCCGAAGGCAAGGATTATGACGTGAAGGACGGCGACATCATGCTGTTCCGGTTTAACGTCTAGGGGGTGATGACGTTCGGTTAAAACACCCCGTGCTCCGGCGAAGGCCGGAGCCCTGTGGCTATTCCACAGCCGCATTTGCCAAACTCTCGCAAGGCTCCGGCACAAGGCCGGAGCACAAGGAGATTCCGTCGAACGCCAGCAGGCTCGAATCTCCCCCCCCATCGCAAGTCGTTGGGGCGGAATTTCGCCCCCTTGCATTCCGCGTCCCTTACCCCATATTTGTTCTATGTTGGCCGCCCCACTCTACTTCTGCGATGAGGCCATGGACAATGCGTGAATCCACTGTGAACTTGTTCGGAAATCCGGGCTTTTCTGGTTCGCGCGAAGACGCGAAGACGCGAAGAAGTGCTCCGCGCCAAAAAGACACCCCTCTGCCCTCACGCTCGCCCCCCTTCGCGGCCTTCGCGCCTTCGCGCGAACCAAAAACCACTGTGAACTTGCGCGCATTTCTGACGTTTCTGGCTCTCGCCTTTGCCACCCCGTCCTTTGCGCAGGAGCATGATCACAGCCAGATGGCGCATCCAGCGGGAACGCACAACAGTCCGGCAGACTGCATGGCAAGAGCCCCAGTGATCGAGGGCATCACTTGGGAGCAGTGCAGAACCACTTCGCCCCATCCATCCGATTTGGAGCCATCCAACGCCAGCAAATGGCGTTCACGTACGCCGTGCCTGATCGAAGGTCTGATGGCGGAATGCTATTTGAAGCCAGCCTTATCCGAAGGATCGGGCTCTTCTCGCCTTCCCGGCGATGAAGGGCCGATGCACGGCCTCCACATCATGTCAGGCAAATGGATGCTGATGACGCACGGCACCATCGCCACCCAATATACCAACCATTCCGGCCCGCGCGGCGATGACAAGACCTATGTCACCTCCATGGCGATGCTGACGGGCGAACGTGAGACCGGCTGGGGCCGTATCCAGCTCAAGTCCATGTTCAGCCTTGAGCCGCTGATGAGCAATCGCGGCTACCCCAATTTGCTCGCCACGGGCGAAACGGCGGGCGGGCAGCCTCTGGTGGACCGTCAGCACCCGCACGACCTGTTCATGGAATTGGCAGGTCGCGTGGACATCAATGCGGGAAACGGCAGCCTGTTCCTCTATGGCGGCCCCGTGGGCGAGCCAGCCCTTGGCCCAGCGGCCTTCATGCATCGAGGATCAGCCAGACTAAACCCGGAGCCGCCGATCACGCACCACTGGTTCGACAGCACACACATCACCTATGGCGTGGCCACGGCGGGCTATGCAACGCGAAAGCTGCAACTTGAAGCCTCGCTCTTCACCGGGCGTGAGCCCGATGAGCGGCGCTGGAATATCGAAAAGCCCCGCTTTGACAGCTGGTCAGTGCGCGCCACCTGGACGCCGACGCCGCGCTGGGCGGCGCAGGTCAGCCATGGCTTTATCAAGGATCCCGAATTCTCCACTCACCCCGGCGAGAATGAGCACCGCACCACCGCGAGCGTGCATTACGCTGACGGCAATGTCTCCGCGATGGTCGCCTTTGCGGCCAAGAACCGCGATCCGGGGCGGACGCTGACGGCGTGGCTCGCCGAAGCCAATTGGGACATCAGCGATCATCACACGCTGTTCGGGCGCATCGAGAATGTCCGCAATGACGAGCTCTTCCCCGATCATGTCGACCCGCTTCATGACGAGCCTTTCCGCGTGACCAAGGCGCAGGCGGGCTATGCCTATCGCACGCCGGTGAGTGACAGCGTCAGCCTCGCTCTTGGCGGCAGTGTGAATGCCTATGCGCCACCCAAGTCGCTCGACGCAGCGTATGGCCGCCATCCTTGGGGCTATACGCTGTTTATGCGGCTGTCTTTGGGCCATTGACTTGCGTCAAGGCACGCGCGCCGTCTATCGGCCACGCCCAAGCTGACAAGGAGACCGCCCACCATGGCCGAAGCTGAGACTGCACCCCGCCCTGCCACCCCCTATGACCGCATCGGCGGCAAGGCGGCCATCGCGCAGATGGTGGAACGCTTTTACGATCTGATGGCGGATGATCCGGCTTATGCCGATCTGCGCGCGCTCCACGCGCCCGATCTCACACCGATGCGCGGTTCGCTTACTGACTTTCTGATGGCCTGGATGGGCGGCCCGCGCGACTGGTTTGAGCAGCGCCCCGGCGCGTGCATGATGTCCGCGCACAAGAGCGTCGCCGTGACGCGCGAAACCGCAGAGCAATGGGTCTCTGCCATGCGCCGCGCGGCGGAAGACACGCTCGACGATCCCGCCTTTGTCGATGCGATGGTCGACGCCTTCTCGCAAATGTCGATGGGCATGGTGCGCAACGCCAGTTGACGGCGCAACGGCTTTCCGTAAACGTAAAGCTCAGACTGATACGCCGCACCGTTCGTGCTGAGCTTGTCGAAGCACTGTCCTTTCATGCTCAACCGCAAGAAGGAAGGGCAGTTCCCTTCGGCGAAGCTCAGGACATGCTTCGACAAGCTCAGGACGAACGGCCTCGGCATAGGGAGGAGCCGTGCGCATGCGCTATTATGAAGACATTGAACTGAACAAACCCGTCCGCTTCGGCCACAAGCTGGTGACGCGCGAGGAGGCGATCGAGTTTGCCTCCAAATTTGACCCCCAGCCGTTCCACCTGAGCGATGAAGTCGCCGCGCAGACGCATTTCGGGCGTATCTCAGCCAGCGGCTGGCACACAGGGTCGATGGTGATGCGCATGGTCGTCGACCATATGTCCGCCGGCGAAGGTCAGGCGGGATTGGGCTCTCCGGGGATCGAAGATCTGCGCTGGGTGAAGCCCGTCTATCCCGGCGATACGCTCAGTTGCGAAACTGAAATGATCGAAAAGCGCCGTAGCAAGAACCGCCCGGAAATGGGCATCACCAAGAGCCGCCTCACCTGTTTCAACCAGCATGGTGATGTGGTGATGACCTATGTCGCCACCGGCCTGATCCGCACCCGCAATCCGGATGGTGTGGATTGAGGTGAGAGCCCCTCCCCTTAGACTCTGTTGACTTTGGGTTGACACACTCTGTGCTCCGGCGGAGGCCGGAGCCCTGTGGCGTTGCAAAACCATGTTTGCCTGACTCTCGCAAGGCTCCGGCACAAGGCCGGAGCACGGACCGATTCCGTCAAAAGTCATCTCCCTTGAGGGGGACGTCTTGCCTTCCCCCAACAAGAAAGGGCTCCGGATCGCGCCGGAGCCCTTCTCTTTAGCCCGTCAGGCGTTTTGCCCTCAGTGCTTTTTCTTGTCCGCCCAGATCACCTGATAGCTCATATAGGTCAGCCAGGTGAAGAGGATGAGGAAGATCATCGCCGGGATACCGGACTTGTGACGATTTTCCAGCTTGGGCTCTGCCGCCCACATCAAGAACGCCGCAACGTCCTTCGCCTTGCGGTCGGTCTCTGCGTCATCAATCGGCAGCGGGGGAGCCATGGCGAGGTTTAGGTTGGCGAAATAGGGGTTGTAGTGCAGGCCCGGCCCGGTCTTGGAATCGGGGAACTTCTTGAGCAGTTCCTCCGGCTGCTGCGCCTGATAGCCAGTCAGCAGCGAGTAGACATATTCCGGACCGCCATGACGCGCCTTGGCCATCAGCGACAGATCGGGCGGAACCGCGCCGTTGTTCGCAGCCTTGGCGGCAATGTCATTGGCGAAGGGCGACGGGAACTTGTCAGCTGGCGTGCCCTTGCGGGTTTCAGCCTCGCCCGTTTCCGGGTTGAGCGACGGGACATTATATTCCGCCGCAATCGTCTTCACCTGACCTTCAGCATAGCCGAGAGCCTCAAGATCGCGGAAGGCGACTTGCGTCAGACCGTGGCAGGCCTTGCAGACTTCATGATAGACCTGAAGGCCACGCTGAAGCTGAGCCCGATCGTAATGACCAGTCGGCCCTTCAAACGAGAAGGAGACTGGCTTCACATGCTGGTGGAATTCCTCTTCCGCCGTCGGAGCCGCAGGCTCCGTGACCATGGTGTAGCCGGTGCGGATGGCTGAGTAGCCCAGCATACCTGAAAAGAACAGGCCGACCAGAAAAGCGATAATGCGAACCATTTTTCTCTAGCCCCCGTTTATGCGACCGCAGGCGCGCCAAGCACGCTTTCGGTGATGGAGTTCGGCAACGGCAGCGTCTTTTCGATGCGCGACACGATCGGCAGAATGATCAGGAAGTGCGCAAAGTAATAGACCGAGGCCAACTGGCTGACGAGCACGACGCCATTGGTGGCGTGCGAGCCGCCGCAATAGCCGAGCACGATGATGCAGGGCACCAGACCGAACCAGAAGAACTTCTTGAACAGCGGACGATAGCTGCCCGAACGAACCGGCGACGTGTCGATCCAGGGCAGGAACAACAGGAGCAGGATCGAAGCGAACATCGCCAGCACGCCCAGCAGCTTCGCCGGAACGAAGAAGAAGTCGAACGTGAAGGCCCGCAGGATCGCGTAGAACGGCCAGAAGTACCATTCCGGAACGATATTGGCCGGCGTCGACATCGGGTTGGCCTTGATATAGTTATCCGGCTCACCGAGGAAGTTCGGCGCGAAGAACACCAGCGTGGCAAACACGATCAGGAAAACGCCGAGACCGAAGCCGTCCTTCGCCGTGTAATAGGGGTGGAACGGCACCGTATCTTCTTCGGACTTGACCGGCACGCCCGTGGGGTTCGACGAACCCGGAATGTGCAGCGCCCAGACGTGCAGGATGACGACACCCAGGATCACGAAGGGCAGCAGATAGTGCAGCGAGAAGAAGCGGTTGAGCGCGGCATTGTCTGGCGAGAAGCCTCCCAGCAACCAGGTCTGGATCGGCTCACCCACCACCGGGATCGCCCCGAACAGGCCGGTGATGACCTTGGCACCCCAGAAGCTCATCTGGCCCCAAGGAAGCACATAGCCCATGAAGGCGGTTGCCATCATCAACAGGAAGATCACGATGCCCAGCAGCCACACGACTTCGCGCGGCGGCTTATATGATCCGTAGAACAGGCCACGGAAAATGTGGACATAGACGACGATGAAGAACATCGACGCGCCGTTGGCGTGCGCATAGCGCATCAGCCAGCCCGAATTCACGTCACGCATGATGTGTTCGACCGAGTCGAACGCCACGCCGCTATTGGCCGCGAAGTGCATCGCCAGCACGATGCCGGTGATGATCTGGAGCATCAGCGCCGCGCCCGAAAGCACGCCGAAATTCCAGAAATAGTTCAGGTTGCGCGGAACCGGATAACCGCCGCCAATCGCGTTATAAATGAAGCGCGGCAGAGGCAGCTTTTCATCCATATAGCGCATGAACGGATGCTGCGGCTCATAATGATTGGCCCAGGGGAAGCTCATTCTCTCTCTCCTCAGCCGACTTTGATGACCGTGTCGGACGCGAATGCGTATTCCGGCACTTCGAGGTTCTTGGGGGCAGGCCCCTTCATGATGCGGCCAGCGGTGTCATAGTGCGAGCCGTGGCACGGGCAGAAATAGCCGCCAAACTCACCCTTCAACTCGCCAGCACCGGCACCGAGCGGAACGCAGCCGAGATGGGTGCAGACACCCATTGTCACCAGCCATTCCTTCTTGCCTTTGGTGCGATCTTCAAGGCTCTGCGGATCACGCAGCGAGTCGACCTTGGTGTCTTCCGCAGCCTTGATTTCTTCCGGGTTCAGGTGGCGCACAAACAGCGGCTGCTTCCTGAATTCGGTCTTGATCGCGGACCCGACCGGGATCTTCGAAATATCAACCTCGATCGAAGCCAGCGCGAGCACGTCTGCGCTGGGATTCATCTGATTGACGAGAGGAAGGGCGATGGCGACAGCCCCCACCCCTGCAAAGCTTGTCGCGGCGAGATTGATGAAGTCACGACGGCGGACACCGTCCTCTTCATGACCTGCGCCGGTTGCGTCTGTTTCGACCGCTGCCATCTCTGGAACCTGCCTTCAGTTGCGAATTTTTCCTCATCCGATCCTGCTGAACTGGCGAAACCAAGCGCAAAACAGGTCCGGACAGACCCCCTTGCCTGAATAAGGCAATTGGGGGCCTGATAAACATGTTGCGGCAAGATGCAACCGCGCTTTTGGACATTTTGCGCTCGGTGTCATGGCGTCACAGCCCCCTGATTGCGCCGCCTGACCCTGCCCGGTAACGAAGCCCTATGCGCCTTGCCCTTTACCAGCCCGAAATCGCCGGAAATGTCGGCACCATCATCCGCACCTGCGCGGCCTTTGCGGTTCCGCTCGATATTGTCGAACCGTGCGGCTTCCCCTTTTCGGATCGGGCTCTGGCGCGGGCGGGCATGGATTATGTCGAGCGTGCGCAGGTGACGCGCCATGCGGATTGGGCAGCGTTCCGGGCCGCTGCGCCGGGCCGAATCATTCTGCTGACGACGCACGCTGAGGGCACGCTCGACCGCTTTGGCTTTGCAGGGGATGACATGCTGCTCTTCGGTCAGGAGAGCGCGGGCGTCCCTGAGACCGTCCGCGCCTCGTGCGATGCTGGCGTGCGCATCGCCATGGCGCCCGGCCTGCGCTCGCTCAATGTTGCCGTGTCCGCAGGCATCGCGCTGCATGAGGCGCTGCGACAAACGGGCGGCCTGAGCTGACCCTCAGCTCAAACGATCCAGCGCGTCCCGACTGAGCGCTCCCGGCACAAGCATGATCGGCACCGGCAGATTGCCCGCATCATTGCCCGTGAAGTGCGAAACGAGCGGCCCCGGATTGCTGCCCGGTGCTGCCCCCAGAACCAGCGCGGCAATATCCGGATTGCCTTCGATGGCCTCACGGATCAGTCCGGCAGCCGTGCCCTGACGCACATTGATCACGGGCGTCAGCGCGCCTTCTTCCCCCAATGTGTCGAGCGCGCGGGCCACGACCTCCTCTGCATGTTCGCGTGCTTCGGCCTCCATCGTGGCCTGAATGCCGCCCCATGCGACGAATTCGGCACGATCCATCACGACAAGAATCTCCACCGCACCCGCCGTTTTCAGCGCCCGGCGCGCGGCAAAGCGCAGCGCGACTTCCGCTTCCGCCGTTTCATCGATCACCACCAGATATGTGCGCATCGCTCTATCCCATCCCCCCGTAATGCTCACGGTGCGCCAATTGAAAGACTGGCGCAAGTCTTGGCATGACGCTAGGGAAGCGGGACGTTCTTTTGGCTCCGCATTTCAAACAGGTTGTTCGTTCATGCCCATTCAGATCAAAATGCCCGCGCTGTCCCCCACGATGGAAGAAGGCACGCTGGCGCGCTGGTTGGTGAAGGTGGGCGACAGCGTGGCATCCGGCGACATTCTCGCTGAAATCGAAACCGACAAGGCGACGATGGAATTTGAAGCGGTCGATGAAGGCGTCGTGACCGAGCTTGCCATTCCCGCAGGCAGCGAAGGCGTGAAGGTGGGCACCGTGATCGCCACGATTCAGGGTGAAGATGATGTGGCGTCCGCTCCAACTCCCGCGCCTGCCGCAAAGCCTGCCCCCGCAGCAGCAGCGCCCAAAGCGTCCGCCCCGGCCCCGGTTGCACCCGCACCCAAGCCTGCGGGAGATCGCGTGATCGCCTCCCCGCTCGCGCGGCGACTGGCTGAGGCGAAGGGGCTCGATTTGGCGGGCGTGAAGGGCAGCGGGCCGAACGGGCGCGTGGTGAAGGCGGATGTGGAGGGTGTTTCTGCCCCTGCCCCCGCTGCTCCCGCCATCGTCGCTCCCGCGCAGGCGGGAGCCGGTTTGGCGCAAGCAGACAGTGCCCCCCGCAGCGAATCCAGCATCCCCGATTTCGGCATTCCGCACGAAGACACCAAGCTGTCCGGTATGCGCAAGACCATCGCGCGCCGCCTCACCCAGTCTATGCAAGAGGCCCCGCACATCTACCTCACCGTCGATGTCCGGCTCGATGCGCTGCTCAAGCTGCGCGGCGAACTCAATGCCAGCCTTGCGGATCGCGGCGTGAAGCTCTCGGTCAATGACATGCTGATCAAGGCGCTGGCTGTTGCGCTCGAACGCGTGCCACAGTGCAATGTCTCGTTTGGTGGTGATGTGCTGCGCCAGTACAGCCGCGCCGATATTTCGGTGGCCGTCAGCATCCCCGGTGGGCTGATCACGCCGATCATCGCGGACGCGGGCAGCAAGTCACTCTCCAAGATCGCCACCGAAATGGCCGATCTCGCTGCGCGCGCAAAGGAGGGCAAGCTGCAACCCACCGAATATCAGGGTGGCACGGCCTCCATCTCCAACATGGGCATGATGGGCATCAAGCAGTTCACCGCCGTCATCAACCCGCCCCAAGCCATGATCCTTGCGGTCGGCGCGGGCGAGAAGCGGCCTTACGTGGTGGATGATGCGCTCGCCATCGCCACCGTGATGAGTTGCACCGGCAGCTTTGATCACCGCGCGATTGACGGCGCAGACGGCGCGCAGCTGATGGCGGCGTTCAAGGCGCTGGTGGAGAACCCGTTGGGGCTGGTGGCGTGAACCTGCTGGCACGGTCAGTGATCTGCGTATTGCTGTTTTGCCTCCCCCTTCTGCTCTACATTTTGGCTAGCGGCTCTGCTGAAACCAGCTTGATCCTCTTCATTCCGTTTGTCGGACTTATCCCTGCGTTGCTTGGCGCGTGGCTGCTTTTCTCACCACTCGAAGCCCTTCTGGATTTTTTGAACATCGGCAACTTAAGGAACATTATCCTTCCATTGGCAGGCGGACTGCTTCCCCTCATCGTTTTTGCGATAATCATAGAGGTCTCCGGAGATAGGAGGCTAATTCTAAATCGCCTGTCAACAGGTGGCATGAATGAATGGGGTCCGCTGCTCTTCTGGATTGTTCTCGGCGTCATTTGGGGTGGACTTTGGCGAATATCTGAATGGGTACTGCGTCATGTCAGGAATCGGTTCGGTGTCTAATCTTTGTTCTCGCAGTCGGGCCTGTAACGGGTACACGTCTTGACGATAGGCCGCGTCATCATTCTGGCATGTTTGAACCTGTCCATAGTGGCGGGTAGCTTGCTTCTGTGGGTGCTGTGCTTCTTCACCTTTCTAGGAGGGATGGATGCAGCCATGGTGGCTGTTTGCATGGCCAGTCTTGCAGCATATTTCGCAATCATCGTTGTGAGCCGCAAAGTGAAGGCAGGAGCGGGAGGGCCATGGCTCGTTCTAGCGTCCATCATTATTGCCATCGCTTTTGTCGGGTTCGCCGTCTTGTTGCCGAACGGGCTGATGGATTCGATGCTAGCTCCGCTCCGTTTCATCTGGAATAAGGAAGCATGACCGCAATCCCCGACATCCGCGTCACCATCATGCCCACTGACATGAACCCCTATGGCGGGGCGTTCGGGGGCTGGATCGTCAGCCAGATGGCGCTGGGCGCGGCCTCGCGCGCGTCCCGCGTGGCGAAGGGCAAGGCGATCCTTGTCGCGGCGGACGAAATCCGCTTTCCGGCGGGCGCTGTGATGGGCGACGAACTCTCGGTCTATGCCATGCTCGAAAAGCAGGGCCGCACCTCGATGACCTTCACCGCGCGGGCCGAGCGTCGCGAACGCGATAGCGACTTCACCGAAACCGTGGCGACGGGGCGTTTCACGTTCGTGGCCGTAGATGCCGACAATAAGCCGCGCGAGATTGGCGGGTGATGTTCGTCACCCCAATCGTCATTGCGAGTGCAGCGAAGCAGTCTAAAAGGCTTGCCACTGCCACTGGATTGCTTCGCTGCGCTCGCAATGACGGCCTTTTGATATCTCCCCCTCCCTCTCCCGCAAGGGGAGAGGGTTCTTCACAGGTGAACTATGACTGCCTCCTATGATCTCATCGTCCTCGGTTCCGGCCCCGGTGGCTATGTCGCGGCGATCCGCGCGGCGCAGCTGGGGCTGAAGACGGCGATTGTCGAGCGCGAAAATCTTGGCGGCATCTGCCTCAACTGGGGGTGCATCCCCACCAAGGCGCTGCTGCGCTCGGCGGAAATCTATCACTATATGCAGCACGCCAAGACTTACGGCCTCGCCGCAGACAATATCACGGCGGATATTGATGCCATTGTGAAGCGGTCACGCGGCGTCGCCAAGCAGCTCAATCAGGGCATCGGCCATCTGATGAAGAAGAACAAGGTGGACGTGCATATGGGCGATGGCGTGCTGAAGAACGCCACCACTCTCACCGTCACCAAGGATGGGAAGAGCACCGAACTGACCGCCAAGAACATCATCGTCGCCACCGGTGCCCGCGCGCGCGATCTGCCCTTTGCCAAGGCAAATGGCAAACGCATCTGGACCTATCGCCACGCGATGACGCCGCCCGAAATGCCGTCCAAGCTGCTCGTGATCGGCTCCGGCGCCATCGGGATCGAATTTGCGAGCTTCTACAATGATCTCGGCGCGAAGGTGACGGTTGTGGAAATGCTCGACCGGATCGTGCCGGTGGAGGATGAAGAGGTGTCCGCCTTCCTCGCCGCCGCGCTCAAGAAGCAAGGCATGGACATTCGCCCCTCGACAGGCGTGCAGAAGATCACCGAAACGGCCAAGGGCATCACCGCCGAAATCAAGGGCGCGGATGGGAAGGTGACGACTGAAGACTTCAGCCATGTCATCGTCGCGGTCGGCATTGTGCCCAATACCGAGAATATCGGGCTGGAGGCGCTGGGCGTCGCCACGGATCGCGGTCACATTGTCACCAACGCCGCCTGCCAGACGAGCGTGGCGGGCATCTACGCGATTGGCGATGTGACGCAGCCCCCCTGGCTGGCGCACAAAGCCAGCCATGAAGGCGTGATTGCGGCGGAAGCGATTGCGGGCAATCATCCGCACGCGATGGACCCGAAGAATATTCCGGGGTGCACCTATTGCCATCCGCAGATCGCCAGCGTCGGCCTGACCGAAGCCAAGGCGAAGGCCGCAGGCTATAGCGTGAAGGTCGGCAAATTCCCCTTCATTGGCAATGGCAAGGCCATTGCGCTGGGCGAGGCCGAAGGCTTCATTAAGACGGTGTTTGATGAAAAGACCGGTGAGTTGCTCGGCGCACACATGATCGGCGCGGAAGTGACCGAACTGATCCAGGGCTACACCATCGGCAAGACAGCAGAGCTGGTTGAAGCGGACTTCATGAACACCGTCTTCCCGCATCCCACGCTCTCTGAAATGATGCACGAAAGCGTGCTGGGCGCGTTCGGCAAGGCCCTGCATATCTAAATAATTCCGCCGTCCTGAGCCTGTCGAAGGACCGTCCTTCTTGGTGCCTTTGTGCCTTGGTGTGAGGCCCTTCTGTTTCACACCAAGGCACAAAGGCACCAAGCAAGAAGGCTTGAATCGGTTGATGCGGTACCGCGCATATCCTCTTGGCCTTCCCGCCTGATTGCGCCATCACGGTTGCAATCAGGAAGGAACCACAGCCCATGCGCATCGCCCTCATTCTCGCCCTCGCACTCTCGGCCTCCCCGGCCCTCGCGCAGAAGCGCGTGATCACAGCCGCGCGGATGATCGATGTGCTTGAAGGCAAGGTGGTCGAACATCCCGCAATTTTCGTGGACGATGATGGCCGCATCACCGGCGTGGCCGATGCGCGCACCGTGCGCTGGAGCAGTGATGTCCAGCACATCGATCTCGGAAATCGCACGATCCTGCCCGGCCTGATCGACATGCACGTTCATCTGGACAGTCTGGCTGAAGTGGGCGGGTATAACTCGCTCGAATATACAGACAGTTTCTGGTCGATGGTGGCGGTCAGAAACGCGCGCGCCATGCTCGATGCCGGGTTCACCACCGTGCGCAATGTCGGGTCTGATGCGTTTAACGATGTCGGGCTGAAGCAAGCGATTGAGGGCGGATTTGCAGAAGGCCCACGCATCGTGCCTGCTGCCCACGCGCTGGGGGCAACGGGTGGCCATTGCGATTCGACCTTCCTGCCGCCCTCGCTCGAAACACCGCAAGAGGGCGTGGCCGATGGCGAACAGGGCCTGCGCTATCAGGTTCGCCGTCAGCGCAAATATGGCGCGGAGGTGATCAAGGTCTGTGCCACGGGCGGCGTGTTTTCGCGCAACACTGAACCCGGCCAGCAGCAGCTGAGCGAGGCTGAGCTGCGCGCCATTGCAGACGAAGCGCATCAATGGGGTCTGAAGGTCGCCGCGCACGCGCATGGCGGATCGGGCATCAAGGCCGCCATCCGCGCAGGCATCGACACGATCGAACATGCCAGCCTTGTCGATGATGAAGGCATCAAGCTCGCGGCCGCGCGCAAGGAGCCGGTCTGGTTCTCGATGGACATTTACAACACGGACTACACCCAGTCCGAAGGCGCGAAGAATGGCGTGCTGGAGGATAATCTGCGCAAGGACCGCGAAGTGGCGCAGATCCAGCGCGACAATTTCAGGAAGGCCCATGCCGCAGGCGTGCGCATGGTGTTCGGCTCTGATGCAGGCGTGATGCCGCATGGTCAGGTCGGCGGCCAGTTCAAGGTGATGGTGCAATATGGGATGACGCCGATGCAGGCGATTCAGGCCGCCACCCGCAACGGCGCGCAAGCCTTGGGGCGTGAAAAGGATGTTGGCGCGATTGCTATGGGGCGGCTGGCAGACATCATCGCAGTCGATGGCGACCCACTTGCCAACGTGCGCGAACTGGAAAGCGTGGATGTGGTGATCAAGGGCGGCGTGACCGTGAAAGACGTACGCTGATCGCTTGCGGCGAGGCCTCCAAGATTCCATAAATTCGGAAACAAGAAGCAAGGTCCGAGTCGCGCCGATCATCCACTCAAGAAGGACCAAATCATGAAATATAGCGACGACCAGCTGATTGCCCGTGTGGAAAGCCATGCGGAAGGCTTCAAGGGTTGGAAAGCAGGCTGCTATCTGATTGCCGTCCGCTCCAATGCGGATGTGCTCGATGCCTTTGATGACAAGGCCTATTTGTTCGAATGCAAGGCGGACGGGAAAAAGCCCGATTTCAAGCAAGTGGCGACCTGCACCACTCATGCGGGTTCCGAAGGACTCAAGAAATTCGATACCAATTATGGCCTGCCCGGCTGCGCGGTGCTGAAGGCAAACCAGATCGTCTATAACAGCCATGTGCATGGCAAGCATAAGGGCCAATATAACGCCTATATCGAAAGCAAAGGCTTCCCCTATTCGCGGGACAAGGATCGTGATGGCAAGGCCGAGACGATGCCGCCGTGGCAAACGGACGTGATCGGCGCAAACATCCACCGCGCCAGCGCAACCAAAACCTCCACCATCAATTTCAACTGGTCCATCGCATGCGTTGTGATGAACAATCCCAATGAATTTGATGCGTTCATGGCTTTCATGAACAAACGCCCGCTTTCGCTGTGCATTCTGCAAGAATTCTGATCGCCCGGGCTGGACGCCATGGCCCCTGCCCCGCTACCGAGCGGTGAATTGAGGAGCAGGGGCTGATGACAAAACGCATATCCTATGGTGTGGCGGGGCTGATCCTGCTGATCGCTGTGTTCGTTCTGGGCCTGAACGTGATGGATGCGTCCGCAGGCCCGCTGGATACCCGGATCGAAACGGCATTGGCCCTGCGGCAGGGCACCAATTCGGATGCGTTGATTGGCTTCTGGCAGGGTGTAAGCTGGATCGGCGGCGGCAAGCAGCGCTATATCATCGTCTTTGGTCTGGCGCTGCTGCTCGGGCGTTGGGACCGGTGGCAATCAGGCGCGGCGCTGGTCATCACCTCGATCATCTCCAATCTTGTTTCGGATGGTCTCAAGGATCATTTCCTGCGGCCGCGCCCGGACCTTGTGCCGCATCTCGACCATGTCAACAGCCTGTCTTACCCCAGCGGCCATGCCACGAGCGCGGCGCTGGTCTATCTGCTGTTTGCTGCGCTGGTGCCAACATCCCATCGCGGACGCTGGCTTGCCGGGGCCGTTCTGGCCGCTTCGCTGACAGGCCTGTCGCGTGTCTCGCTGGGTGTCCATTGGCCGAGTGACGTGTTGGGCGGATGGATGCTCGGCGGTGCGTTCGTGCTGTTTGCCCTCGCTATTGTGCGCCCGCCTGAACGGGTTTGAACTTACAGCCAGACATCGACAGCGTGGAGGGTGAGGCCCACCAGCCCCCCCACCAGCGTGCCATTGATGCGGATATATTGCAGATCCTTGCCCACTGCTTCCTCAATGCGGACGGTGATTTTCTCCGCATCCCAGCCGCGCACTGTGTCTGAAACGAGCCGGACAATGCCGTCCCCATAATTGGAGGCCAGGCCCACCGTGGCACGGCGCGCAAAGCGATTGACGAGCGCGGCGAGCGCTGCATCCTCCTGCAAGGTCTGCCCCAGCCGCCGCAGCGCGTCACCGATCCGGCCCGCCATCACCCGCTGCGGATCGCGCGCGGCGCGCAACAAGGCGGCGCGCCCTTGCTCCCACAGTCCCCCGATCCACGCCTGCATGGCGGGATTGGCGACGATTTCCGCCTTCCATCCTGCCACGCGCGCCTGCATTTCCGGGTCGGTCTGGAGGCGCTCGGCGATGCTCTCAAACGCCTCATCAAAGCGCAGCCGCAGCGGATGGCGCGGATCGTCCGCCATGTCGAACACCAGCTTGTAGAGCGCGTTGATGATCGCATCGGCGACATTTTCATCCAGCCCGGTCCAGCGCAGCAGCCGCCCGGAACGTTCATGGACTAGATCGCGGATCGTCATCTCATTCTGGTTGAGCACCACGCCGATGCGTTCAAGGATGCCGGTTTGCAGTGGAATATGCCGCCCTTCACGCATCGCGGCTTCAATTGCCTGCCCCAGCATCGGCGAGACATTCATGTCGAGCAGGCGGTCAGACAGCGCCTCTTTGACGTTGTGGCCCAGATGCCCGTCATCGAGCGCCTCCAGCGCATCCGCCAACAGGCGCGAAACGCCGCCACGCAACCGGCCAAGTCCGGTATCAGCCGGATCGGAGAGAAAGCGACCAATGGCAGCGGCTACATCCACCTGCTTCATTCGCCGCGCCACCACTGCTGGCGTGAGGAAATTGGTGCGGAGGAATTGGGCGAGCGTGTCGCCAATCCGGTCCTTGTTGGTCGGGATGATCGCCGTGTGCGGGATCGGCAAGCCCAGCGGATGGCGGAAAAGCGCCGTCACCGCGAACCAGTCTGCCAGACCGCCCACCATACCAGCCTCTGCAAATGCCTTCACAAAGCCCATGGCGGGATGAAGGTCAGCAAACCAGCGCGAGGCCAGAAACAACACTGCCATGGCCACCAGCAGGCCCGTGGCTCTGCGCTTCATACGGGCCACATCTCGGGCAGAGGGCGCGCCCGGCATCCAGACCAGACCCTGTGGCTTCATGGCACTCTCGCGCTACTCAGCAGGCTGAACGCTGTCACCACGACGCCCAAACCACTGCTTGAACTTTCGGCGCACCCGACGCGGAAACAGGCCCGGCGGCTTTTCCATCGGCGTTTCGCCATGGTTGGTCAGCCAATAAGTCAGCCACGGGCCAAGCCTCTGCTCCACGCCCAGCGCAAGGCTGAACAGCGCGGGGACGATCACCAGCGTCAAAAGAGTAGAGACAATCAGCCCGCCAATCACTGTTACGCCCATCGGCTGCCGCCATGCACCGTCGCCCGAAAGCGCAAAGGCCGTGGGCAACATGCCCGCGACCATGGCCACGGTCGTCATGATGATCGGCTGCGCGCGCTTGTGCCCAGCCTCCAGAATGGCTTCATCTTTGGTCGCGCCATTTTCCATTTCAACGAGTGCGAAATCGACCACCAGAATTGAGTTTTTCGCAACGATGCCAAGCAGCATGAGCATCCCGATGAACACCGGCATAGAAACGGGCAGCCCCCACAGCAGCAGCCCGATGGCCGCCCCCAGCGGAGCCAGCAGCAGCGAGCCCATATTGACGAACGGAGAGACGATGCGCCCATAGAGCAGCACAAGCACGGCAAACACCAGCAGCACGCCAGAAACGACCGCCACCGAGAAATTCTTGACCATCTCCGCCTGGAAACGATTCTGCCCCAGCGTCATGCGCTGCACGCCCGATGGCAGCGACTTGAGCGTCTGGAGATTTTCCAGCTTCTTATCCACCATCGAACTGACGATGCCCGGCGCATAATCCGCGCCAACATTGATACGGCGGATCAAATTTGTCCGCTGGATCGTCGTCGGGCCTGCACCAAAGCTGATCGACGCCACCGACTTGAGCGGCACCGAACCGCCCGTTGAGGTTGGCACCGGAAGATTTTCAAGCGTCGCGAGACTGCGACGCGATTCCTCGCTCAGCGTCACCCGGATCGGCACCTGGCGATCGGCCAGCGAGAATTTCGGGCTGTTCTGATCAATGTCACCAATGGTTGCAATGCGGACCGTTTGCGAGAGCGCCGCTGTTGTCACGCCCAGTTGCGCGGCGAGATCCATACGCGGACGGATCATGATTTCGGGCCGCTGCATGTCTCCACTGACGCGCGGGGCAACCAGTTCGGGCATCTTCTTGAGGTCTTCCACAAGCCGGTTCGCAGTTTCAGCCAGAACCTCCGGATTGTCACCGCCCAGCGTGATCAGAAGGTCGCGCCCCGAACTCGGCGGACCGCCCTGATCCTGATTGCGAAAGTTGACGCGTGCATCGGGCAGCGCCGACAATTTGGGTGCCCATTCCTTCTCAAAATCGATGCTTGATTGCGGACGATCACGCCGCAGCGTCAGGTAGATATTGGCAAAGCCCGGATCAATATCGGCAAAGGCTGATTGGACCATATCCTTCTCTTCGCCCAACATGCCTTGCACGCGCTCAACCACGCGCCGCGTTTCAGCAAGCGTCGTCCCCGGCACCATCTCAATGCGGATTGTACTGTAGTCAAAATCGATATCGGGCATGAACTGGAACGGAATGCCGTCATAGCGCGATCCGGGAATGCCCGCGAACAGCAGGATGGTCAGGACAAAGCTGACGCCGCCCACGGCCACTGTCTTCCAGCGATTGGCCAGCGACCATTTGAGCAAGTGCAGATAGCGATCCATCCACGGGCCGGATGCGTGTGGCTCTTCCCCATGCGCTTTCAGGAAATAGGCGGCAATCATCGGCGTGATCAAGCGCGCGACAAGCAAACTCATCAGCACCGAAGCGACGACGGTATAGCCGAAATTCTTGAAGAACTGGCCCGAAACCCCGGGCATCATGCCAACCGGCAGAAACACCGCGACAATCGCCATCGTCGTCGCCAACACGGCGAGGCCAATTTCATCCGCCGCGTCAATCGAGGCCTGAAAGGCGGATTTGCCCATGCGCATATGTCTGACGATATTCTCAATCTCCACGATCGCATCGTCCACCAGCACACCGGCCACCAGCCCCAGCGCCAACAGGCTGATCTGATTGAGGCCAAAGCCCAGCAATTCCATCAGCCAGAAAGACGGCACGGCCGATAAGGGGATAGCGATTGCAGAAATGAAGGTGGCGCGCCAATCCCGCAGGAACAGCCACACCACGATGACCGCCAGCAGTGCACCTTCGATCATCGCGAGCATTGACGAGCTATACTGCTCACGCGAATAGTGGACCTGCGTGAAAAGCTCGCGGAACTTGACCTTGCCGTTCTCGACCTCAAGCGCCTTCAATTCCTTCATCGCGCGATCAAACACGTCTACGTCCGAAGCGCCCTTTGACCGCTGGATCGAGAAGCTCAGCACCTGACGCCCGTTCATCGTCGAGAGTGAGCGCTGTTCGGCATACAGATCGCGGACTTCGGCAATATCGGTCAGTTTTATAGTGCGCCCGCCCCCCAGCGAAATCTGGGTGCCCCCCAACTGATGCGCATTGCGTGCGTTGCCGAGCACACGGACCGACTGTTCTGAGCCTCCAATCTCTATTCGACCGCCTGCTGTATTGACGTTGGTCTGGCGCAATTGCGCGTTCACTTGCGCAGCGGAAATGCCGTAAGCCTGCAAACGGGCCGGATCGAGAATGACACGGATTTCCCGGCTCACGCCGCCACCCCGTTCCATCCCGCCCAGTCCGGGAACTGCGCGCAAACGCTTGTTCACCACATTGTCGACATACCAGCTCAGCTCTTCGAGAGTCATGTCCACTGCTTCGGCCGAGATATAGGCAATCGGCTGATCCGCCGTGTCGGCCCGGATCACCTGCGGCTCCAAAATCCCGTCCGGCAAATCGCTGCGGATGTTCGAGACCGCATCGCGCACATCGTTGACCGAGCGGTCGATCGGCGTGCCGATAGCGAACTGGACGCTGATCTGCGCCGAGCCCTCGCGCACGCTGGAGTTGATTTCCTCCACACCGTTGATGTTGCGCAGCGCGGCTTCCACCTTTTGCGCAACCTGTGTTTCCAGCTCTACCGGCGACGCGCCGGGCTGGGCCACAATGACGAACGCCATCGGGAAATCAATATCTGGATCCGCCGTCACGGGCATCCGACTGAACGCGATGATTCCGGCGAGCGTGACTGCCAGAAAGAACACCAGAGGCGGAATCGGGTTTCGGATCGACCAGGCAGAAATATAGCGGAAGCCAAAGCCGCCGGATGCTGGCGTTTCCGGGCGGGCCGGACCTTCGCTGCTCATTTCGCGGCCTTGACCAAGTTCGGAATGACCGTTTCACCCGCGTTGAGGAATCCGCCTGCCGAACGCACGATCTTTTCTGTTCCGTTAAGCCCTTCGATGATGCTGACGCCCTGATCTCCAATGGTGCCAACTTTCACGTCGCGGCGCTGCACCTTGTTTTCAGGATCAACCAGATAGACATAATTTCCCTTGGCATCGCTGAGCACGGCGGATTCAGGGA
Source organism: uncultured Sphingomonadales bacterium (assembly GCA_937870585.1). Classification (GTDB taxonomy): domain Bacteria; phylum Pseudomonadota; class Alphaproteobacteria; order Sphingomonadales; family Sphingomonadaceae; genus Aquisediminimonas. The sequence goes on from CALMZE010000135.1 coordinate 24,520, forward strand.
GCAAAGGCGCTTCCGCCTGACCTGCCGAAATCATGGCCGATGCAAAGCCACCGGGCCGCAACACCTGATTATAAGGCAAGGCAATCCGCGCAATGCCCTGACGCGTTTGCGGATTGATGACCGGCGCGATCTGCCAAATCTGGCCTGCCACCGAAATCGTCGTCCCCACTGGCGTTACCTTGGCGGACAGACCAGTCGACAAGCGCGCCAAGTCCCCTTCGGAGAGCTGCGCCTGCATTTCCATCTCACCACCCTTGGCGATGCGGAACAGCACGCCAGAGCCTGCACCGACCACCTGACCGGGCTCCACGCCGCGCGTCAGCACCAGGCCCGCTGCGGGCGCGCGAATATCAAGGCGCCCTATCAGAGCACGATTCTGGCCCAGCTGAGCGCGGGTCACGCGCACCTGCGCCAGCGCCGCGTCCCGCTGCGCCGTCTTGCGGTCAATTTCCGCCTTGGAGATGAACCCTCGCCCGGCAAGCGCCTGCGCGCGCTCCAGTTCATTCTGCGCCAGCCTCGCATTGGCGTCGGCCGAAGCAATCTGCGCAACAATCTGGCTGGTCTGCTGTGACTGGACCGACCGCTCGATCGACGCCAGCACCTGCCCGGCCTGAACCCAGCTGCCCGCTTCCACCCAGACCCGCGTGACAAGGCCACCTTCGCCAACAACACCCACTGGCATTTCGCGGCGCGCAGCCAGCGTTCCGGTCGCTGACACGCCCGATTCAACCATCGTGCGCCCCGGAACTATGACGGAAATGGTTGGAGAACCCTTGTCGCCCTTGCCCGCAACCAGCCCGTCTCCGGGCTTTGCAGGCGAAAACAGGAACCAAGCCGCCCCCAGCACGAGGGCGGCCACAAGCGCGCCTATGATCAGATTCCGGCGCTTTCGGGCAGCGGCCTGCTCCCAATCCAGCTCGCCCTCATATTGGCCGATCCGTGCTTCGTAATTCATCACAAAATTCGCTTCCGCCTGGTCCTGAGCTGATGCGACCGTCCCCTCGGCGCATCACTGTATTAGATCAATAAGTCACCTGCCACAAGCGCCAAAGCGTTTGCCATCCCCCGGCTTCCGCCATGTGCGCCCGCTCCGTGCAATCTGCAAGCCCTTCGCAGGTGCAAAACGGGAAATCGGGCTTGCAAAATGCAACAATCAGTAAGAGCATGTTGCCCGACCGCCACACCGGCGGGGCACTGTGTTCAAAACAGGAGGGTAGTATGGAGTTATTGGTCGAACATGGCTGGCTGGGCTGGATCATCATTGGCGGTCTAGCTGGCGCACTGGGCAAGCTGATCATGCCTGGTGATGATCCCGGCGGTTTCTTTGTTACCATCCTGCTCGGCATTGCCGGCGCGATGCTCATGGGTTTTCTGGGCAAGTTGATGGGCTGGTATGAAATGGGGTCCGGCCCGGGCTTCATCGCGGCGGTTGTCGGCTCGATCATCCTGCTCGCCATCTATCGCATGGTGAAATCGAAGAGCGGCGGCGGCACCGCCTGACGCGCAGACATCATTCATGAACGGTGCAGGCCGGTGGCGATAGGGATCGCCACCGGCCTGTTTCGTTCTGGCCGGAGCCATATTGAGGAGTCCATGGATCATGAAATCCCTGTTCGCAGCGGCGCTGGCCGCAACAACGCTGGCGGTGCCCGCCATGTGTGACGCGCAAGACATCACGCCGCGCACCATTTCCGGCACCCGGCTTGACCTACAGGCGCGCGGGGAAAGCCGCGTCACGCCTGATATTGCCGTGGTCAGCGCGGGCGTTCTCACCCAGTCTGCCGATGCCGGAACCGCGATGCGGGACAATGCGGCGCGGATGACTCGCGTTCTTGCAGCGCTGAAGGCCGCAGGCATTGCCGACAAGGATATCCAGACCCAGTCGATCAGCCTCTCGCCGCAATATCGCTATGCCAATAACGAAACACCGGTCATTACCGGCTATCAGGCGAACAACACCGTGACGGTGCGCTTCCGCGACATTGGCAAAT
>CALMZE010000136.1 GCA_937870585.1 uncultured Sphingomonadales bacterium
TATGGCACGCGAACCTCAGCGCCTTCGTCGGCGCGAGCGCAAGAACATCACCGCAGGCGTCGCGCACGTCAATGCGAGCTTCAACAACACCATGATCACCATCACCGACGCGCAGGGCAATGCCATTGCCTGGTCGTCCGCTGGCATGATGGGCTTCAAGGGCAGCCGCAAATCCACGCCGTACGCGGCGCAGGTAGCCGCTGAAGATGCGGGCAAGAAGGCTGCCGAACACGGCGTCCGCACGCTGGAAGTTGAAGTCAAGGGTCCGGGCTCGGGCCGTGAATCCGCGCTGCGTGCGCTTCAGGCGGTGGGTTTCACCATCACCTCGATCCGCGACGTGACGCCGATCCCGCACAATGGCGTGCGGCCCTCCAAGCGCCGCCGCGTCTGACGCGACCGTTCCAGGGTCCGGCCCAGCGTTGTGAGGAGCAACAATGGGCCAGCAATTTTCTCAGGTGAAGGGCGGACGCGCCCCCACCCAACCCCAAGGGGAAGACCGTGGCAGTTAACACCAAGAACTGGCAGGAACTCAAGAAACCCGACACGCTGGAAAAGAAGTCCGGCGGCGATCCGCTGCGCAAGGCAACCTTCATTGCCGAACCGCTGGAGCGCGGCTTTGGCCTGACGCTTGGCAACGCGCTGCGTCGCGTGCTGCTGTCGTCGTTGCAAGGCGCTGCTGTCACCAGCATCAAGATCGAGAACGTGTTGCACGAATTCTCGTCTCTGGCGGGCGTCCGCGAAGACGTGACCGACATTGTGCTGAACGTGAAGCAGATTGCGCTCAAGATGCAGGGCGAAACAGCCCGTCGTCTTCAGCTTTCTGCCACCGGTCCGTGCGATGTGACGGCGAGCATGATCGCGGTTTCGGGTGACACCGAAGTGATGAACCCCGATCTGGTGATCTGTCACCTCGATCAGGGTGCGACGCTCAACATGGAACTGACGGCGGATACCGGCAAGGGTTATATCCCCGCCGCGTCCAACCGTCCGGCGGATGCGCCGATCGGCTTGATCCCGGTCGATGCGCTCTACTCGCCGGTGCGTCAGGTGGCCTATAAGGTGGAAAACACCCGCGTTGGCCAGGAACTGGACTATGACAAGCTGACGCTGACCATCGAAACCGATGGCACGGTCACCCCGGAAGATGCGCTCGCTTATTCGGCTCGTATCCTTCAGGACCAGCTGCAACTGTTCGTCCATTTCGACGAAGCGCTGGCGGCGTCCAGCCCGATGATCGGCGTGGCCGCACCGTCGGCGGCTGCGGAAAGCTCTGGCGACAGCAACCAGATCAACCGCTACCTCCTCAAGAAGGTGGACGAACTGGAACTGTCGGTCCGTTCGGCCAACTGCCTGAAGAACGACAATATCATCTATATTGGCGATCTGGTGCAGAAGACCGAAGCCGAAATGCTGCGCACCCCGAACTTCGGCCGCAAGTCCTTGAACGAAATCAAGGAAGTGCTGTCGTCCATGGGTCTGCGTCTTGGCATGGACATCCCCGGATGGCCGCCAGAAAACATTGAAGACATGGCCAAGAAGCTCGAACAAGAGCTGCTGGGCTAACCCTATCCCCTTCCCTGCCTTCGGGCGGGGAAGGACCGGCCTTTCGGCACTGGGCCTGATACAGTGCCAGCTATGGGGTACCTTGAACGGCCCCCTATCGAACGAAGGACAAGACCATGCGTCATCGCGTTGGCGGCCGTAAGCTGAGCCGCACTTCTTCCCACCGTACAGCCCTGTTCCGCAACATGGCCGCAGCCTTGATCAAGCATGAGCAGATCAAGACCACGCTGCCCAAGGCCAAGGAACTGCGCCCCTACGTTGAAAAGCTGATCACGCTGGCCAAGCGTGGCGGCCTGTCCAACCGTCGCCTCGCCCATGCCCGCCTGCTGGACGATGCCCAGCTGCGCAAGCTGTTCGACGTGCTGGCCGAGCGCTACAAGGATCGCAACGGCGGCTATACCCGTATCATCAAGGCCGGTTTCCGTGGCACGGACGCCGCGGCCATGGCCGTGATCGAATTCGTTGACCGTGATGTGGACGCCAAGGGCCAGGACAGCGGCCCCGTCATCACCGACGACGAGGAATAATTAGACACCTCGCTCGTCCTGAGCTTGTCGAAGGACTGCCCTTTCTTCCTGCCGATAGGAAAGAAGAAGAACAGTCCTTCGACAAGCTCAGGACGAGCGGTCGGGTTAAAAGCAGGAAGCCCCCATGTCTGATCATGACGACGAACAGATCGTTTGGCAGGGCCGCTTCATCACCACAAAGACACGCGGCAAATGGGAATATGTGTCCCGTGCGCGCGGCATCAAGGCGGCGGTCATTCTCGCTGCCGAAGATGGATATGTGCTGCTTGTCGAGCAGTTCCGTGTTCCGCTCGGTGTCCCCTGCCTAGAGCTTCCTGCTTTGAGCTTCCCGCCGGCCTGATCGGCGATCATGAACCCGGCGAAGATGCGGGCCTCGCCGCCTCGCGCGAGCTGGAAGAAGAAACCGGGTACCGCGCAGAGCGGATCGAGTTTCTCGGCGAATTCTACTCCTCCCCTGGCATGGTGAGCGAAAGCTTCTACTTTGTGCGCGCGCATGGCCTCACAAAGGTGAGCGAAGGCGGCGGCGTTGAGGGGGAAAATATTACCGTCCACCGCGTTGCTCTGGCTGACCTGCCAGACTTCATCGCCGCCAAGCGCGCCGAAGGCTGCGGCATTGATGCCAAGGTGCTGACGCTGTTGATGGGGCAAATTCTCTGACATGATGCAGGGTGCGGGCATCGCCTTTCCCGCGCTCGCGCTGGCCGCCGTCATGACATTCGGCGCAGCCGCCATTCGCGGACTGACCGGATTTGGCATGGCCATCATCCTCGTCCCCCTGCTCGGTCTTGTCGTCCGCCCGGACGAGGCCGTGATCATCGCAATTCTGCTGCAACTGTTCATCGCGCCGGTGGGTATCGGCAAGATTGCGCGCGACGCGGATCGCGCCAGTGCCGGGCTCATCGTCGGAGCAGCGGTGATCGCGACGCCGCTCGGCGTCTGGCTGCTTTCCCGCACGGCCCCCGATACGGCCCGCGTTATCATTGCGGGCATCGCCATCGCGGCCTTCCTGCTTGTGCTGCTGCCACCCCGCTTGCACAGCAAACCGGGCACAATGGAAACGCTGCTGACCGGCCTTGTGGCGGGCGTCCTCACCGGATTTGCCGCCATGCCGGGGCCACCGGTTGTGCCCTACTATCTGCGCCAAACAATTACGGCTGAGCGCGCCCGCGCCTCCATGCTGCTCGTCTTTTTCGGAACCGCGATTGCTGCGACGCTTTCATCTGCCCTGCTAGGGCTGATCAGCGGCCCAGTGTTGTGGCTCTCCGTGCTGCTCTTTCCCGCCGTGCTGATTGGCAACTGGCTGGGCAGCAAGGCGTTCGGGCGTATTTCAGAGCGGGTGTGGCGCTCTGCCGTGGCGCTGATCCTGGGGCTGGCCGGTTTCAGCGCGCTGTGGCGATTGATCCAGAGCTGAGCCGCGACTAGGGTCCGCACAGATCATCGGAGAGGATAAGCATCATGGCCACGGCCCTGCGGACGAACAGCCGATACAGCGAAGCCGAATGGGCCGCCCGGCAGGAACTAGCAGCCTGTTACCGCATCTTCGCGATGATGGGCTGGGATGAGTTGATCTATAATCACATCACCGTGAAAGTGCCCAATGAGGAGGAGTCTTACCTCATCAACCCTTACGGAATGCACTTCAGCGAGATCAACGCCTCCAGCCTGATCAAGGTGGATATTGATGGCAACAAAGTGGATGTGGACAATCCTTGGGCTATAAACAAGGCAGGCTTTGTGCAGCACAGCCTGTTCCACCGCCAGCTGCCCGAAGTCCACGCCATCATCCACACGCACACCACAGCCACTACGGCAGTCTGTTCGGTCGAAGGCGGTCTGACGCGCAGCAATTTCTATGCCTGTATGCTGGAAGGACGGCTGGCCTATCATGATTTTGAAGGCATCACCGTGCGTGAGGATGAAGGCCCCAACTTCCTGAAAAGTCTGGGCAACAAGCGCATCATGATGCTCAAGAACCATGGCCCGGTGGTGATGGGGAAGACGCTGCCTCACGCTTTCCTGAATTACTGGGTGCTCCAGCGTGCGTGCGAAATCCAGCTCGCGACGGCGTCCATGGGGGCGCCGATTGAAGTGGATATGGCTGTGATCAATGTCCATCAGCGCGATTCCAAACAGGTCCAACTGCCGGGTGGTCCGGGCCGCGCCGAATTTGACGCGATGGTGCGCAAGGTCGACAAGATTGATACGAGCTGGCGGGACTGACCTCTGAATGTCGCGCCTGACAGTCAACAACCAGCCCGTCGAATTCCGGATGGACCCACAAACGCCCCTGCTCTGGGCACTGCGCGATGGTGCCAACTTGACCGGCACCAAATATGGCTGCGGCACAGGCGATTGCGGGGCCTGCACTGTGGATGTGGATGGCAAGCCCGTCCTTTCGTGTATGGCCAGTATTGGCTCGCTAGAAGGCACTGTTGTCACAACGATTGAGGGCCTGTCTCGCGATCGGTCCCACCCCGTGCAGCAGGCGTTTGCTGCCGAAGGCGTAGTGCAGTGCGGATTTTGTACTCCGGGGATGATCATCGCGGCCGCCTTGTTGCTCAAAACCAACCCCTCGCCGAGCGATGCAGACATTAACGCTGCCATCACCAATCTTTGCCCCTGTGGTGTTTATCCGCGCATCCGCCGCGCAATCCGCCGGGCCGCGCGCGTGATGGCAGGGCAGGAGACGATCGCTGCAGCCCCTCCCCCCGGGATCATGCCCGATGACGCCGCGCGGGCTGTTCCCGCACTCACGCCGCCCGAAAAGCGATGAAATTCAGTACGTCGCACTCTTGAGATTTCATTAAGCAACGCGACAGCAACGAATCGGCAATCTCCCTTGCAAGGCGCGACCGGATGGCGAGTCGCACTTTTTGAAGGAGTTGGGTTGATGCGTTTCGTAACCCTTGCCCTGATCTTGGCGAGCACCGGATTGAGCCCTGCGCTTGCTGCCCCCGATGGCCGATTTGGCCGGTCTGCCGAACGGGTAGAGGCTCCGGCGACGAGCCCGGCCCCCATGCAGGTTGCTGATCGTGGCGGCCATGGTGGCGGATGGCAGGGCCGATCCGGCGGAAATGGCGGCGGCGGCTGGCCAGGGGGCGGGGGCCGTCAGGACGGCGGCGGGGGGGCCTCCGGCAGCGCGCAGCCACAAGCAAGCGGGGGCTGGCAAGGCCGGTCCGGTGGCAACGACGGCGGCGGCTGGCGGCAGCGCTCGGCACCGTCTGTGTCCACGCCCGTCCCGCAAGCATCCCAACCCGTACAGCGCAATTGGAATGGCGGCGGCAATCGCTAACAGTGGCGTCAGGATCGCGCCGACACCCCCACGACGGGCAGCACCTATGACCCCAACGCCCAACGCCGAGGTGGTCGCAACTGCGAACGCAACCGCAACGACGTCATCGACCGGCAATGGGACCGGAACCGCGATGGCCAGCTTGATCGCCGCTGGGATCGCAACGGCAACGGCAATCTGGATCGCCGTTGGGACCGCAACAATGACAATCGGCCCGATCACAACTGGAACCGCAATCATAACGGACGCGATAGCCGCTATGGCTATGATCGCGGGCGCGGCGGGAATGACTGGAATCGCGGCTGGAGAAATGATCGCCGCTACGACTGGTACAGCTATCGCAATTATAACCGCGACTATTACCGCATGTCACGCTATGTGAACCCATATGGTTATGGGTATGGCTATCAGCGCTTTGGCATCGGCTTTTATCTGGACTCGCTGTTTTACAGCTCGGCCTATTGGATCAATGATCCCTGGTCGTATCGCCTGCCCTCTGCCTATGACGGGTATCGCTGGGTCCGCTATTATGACGATGTGCTGCTGATCGATATGCGCAGCGGCTATGTGGTAGACGTGATCCACGATTTCTTCTGGTAAGCCAGAAGCTTCGCAACAAGGGGGAGTGGCAACGCCCCCCCCTTTTTGCTGGCATTTCAGAGCCGCGCGCTTCACTGTCTGCGCCATGACCAAGCTGCTGCATTTTGATCCTGGCGCCACATTGTTCCGTCCGTCAGATCCCTGCATGGGCTTTGTGCAGGTCCATAGCGGCACGGTGCGAGTGTCGCTGATTGCTGAGAATGGACGTGAAATCACGCTCTATCGGGTAAAACCCGGCGAAGTCTGTCTCCAGACCTTTTCCTGCCTGGTCGAATCCCGCCCCTATTCGGCGGAAGGCGTGGCGGAAACGGCATTGGAGATCGAAATCATCCCCGTGACCGATTTCCAGCGACGGATCGTGGAGGATGTGCAGTTCCGCACACAATTATTTGCTGCAGTTGCGCACCGTTTTGCCGATCTGGAACAATTGGTGGAAGATGTGGCGCTCACCGGATTTGAAGCCCGGCTTGCCCGCGCGCTCCTGCGTCTCAAGGATGAGGCGGGGCAGGTTTCGGCTACGCATGAAGCGCTCGCCACGGAAACCGGGTCTGGGCGAGCCGTCGTCAGCCGCCAACTCGGAGCCTTTGCGCGAGACGGCCATGTGTCCATGACGCGCGGCAGCATCCTGATCCTGCGGCCCGATGTGCTGGAAGCGATCGCGCATCCCGAACTGTGACCAAGTCACCGACAGCATGACGCCTTGCGCCTAAACCCTACTCACGGGTTTTGGAAAAAGGAGACACACCATGCCGTGCAATGAAGGAAAAACTGACCGGACCCTGCGCATCATCGCAGGCTTGATCCTGATTTCGCTTGTGTTTGTTGGTCCGCAAACGCCTTGGGGCTGGGTGGGCGTCGTTCCCCTGCTGACCGGCCTGTTCGGTTTCTGCCCGGCCTATACGCTGCTCGGAATCAACACCTGCAAGCGGTAAATCCTCCCTGTGCTCCGGCCTGCGCCGGAGCGCGAGGCATTTGACCAGCCATCTACACCGCTGTCTTGAACGGCGTGAAGTCTGTGCCCTCGTCATACAGGTCCACGCCTTCATGCCGTTTGAGCGCGCCGACGACTGCATAAGTGACCGGCGTCAGCGCGGCTTCCCACAGCACTTTCAGGCTCCAATTGGTAATCATGACGTGGATCACGTCCTCCGTCGCCCACACGCCCAGAAAGGCGATGGGGTAGAAGATCATTGAATCCACGGCCTGGCCAAACACCGTAGAGCCAATGGTGCGGGACCAGAGCATTCGCCCCTTCGTCAGCAGCTTCATCTTGGCGAGCACAAACGAATTGACGAACTCGCCCGCCCAGAAGGCGGCGACTGAAGCCAACACGATCCGCCATGTGCTGCCAAACACTGAGTCATAGGTGGTCTGGCAGATCGCTCCTGCCCCTTCCTTCTCCACCAGCATGGAGAAGAGCGGATTGCCGCTGGAGGCGCATTGCCAGCCCGGAGCTGGCGGCATCGCCACCACGACAAAGCTCATGAACGCCATGAAGATCAGCGCGAAGAATCCCACCCAGACACAGCGGCGGGCACGCGAATAGCCATAGACCTCTGTCAGCACGTCCCCGATCACATAGCTGACGGGGAAAAACAGGATACCTGCGCCAAAGGTGTAGCCCTGCACCGTCGCCAGCTTGGCCGCACCAATGATATTGGAGAGCAGCAAGATGGTCACAAACGCCGCCATGATGACATCGAACGAGCGGAATTGGTGCACATCGCGCGCGCGAACAGGCTGCGTGGCATCGGTCATGGCAGTCTCCCCAACTGGCTTTACCTGTCTGTTCTGCCAGTTGGAGAAGAAAGGCAAGATGTCAGCGGCGCAAGGCGGTTGGTCCGGTCAGGTCCAGCCGCGTGCGCGCCTTTACCTGCCCCCCTTCAAGCACGGCCTCCACCAGTTCGGTGCCCATCAGCCCGAAGATGCGTCCGCCCGTGAAAATCGGGCGGGTTTCACCATACCAGTCAATGCACGACACCTCACACGCATAGCCCCGCGCCGGATGGCTCTGCACGACCGACAGCCTGCCAGCCTGCGTCAGCGATCCACCTTCATATCGGAACCAGTCCAGTTCGGACTTTGGCATATCCTCTTCCGTCCACACGGGACTGGCATGGCGTATGGGTGATGTGGGGAAGGCAAACAGCGCAGCACCTTCCGCATCCGTCCGCGCCGAATAGGCATGGCTGCGCGCCTCTGCCTCGGAACGATTGGGCAGGAGAGTCGTCGCCATCAGCCAGGATTGGCGGGCCGCAGGGTCGACGAGGCTGACTTTCAGATCATTCCCCTTCTGGCCGACCAGCATGGCAGACTGGCCCATGGCTTCAATCCGGCTGACATTATGATCCAGACTCACGCGCCGGGCAGACTTGGGATTCTCCAAGGGAACCAGAAGCAGATCAGCCCCCGTGCGATGCGGCAGCGGCTGGCCCTGCCGGTCAAAATGATCCAGATGATTGGATGCGACAATCAGCCAATCCCCAATAAACCGGTTTTCAGACTGGCCACGTGCCGTATCTGGCAGTGGAGCATATTGGCCCGCGCCGACGGGCTTGGTCGAGGCTCCAAACGCATTCATCGGCAAGCTCAGCAAAGTGCGGCGTTCCACATCCTGATTGGCCTCTGCGCAGGTCTGCGGGGCGCGGAACAGGACAATGCGCAAATGGCCCTGTTGCTCTACGAAAGAAAACTGATCGAGTGGACGCCCTTCGATCATGGCAAAGCCCGGCGCACCAGTGCCAAGTGGAATGCGGGCCACCACACTTCGATCCTGATCGCGCACAATCGCCCCGCCATCGCGGCAATCGGCGGGGTGTGCCTCTGGCGGCGCATCCCAAGGGGGCGTGTTCCCGCTTTGGCTGGCTTCGCTCCACAGATAAACCGCATCCTGCGCCACAAACATTTCGCGCGAGGCAGAGCCCATCAACCCGGTTGCCGTGCAGGTCAGTTCTCCCTCCAGCGTGCAGGTGGAAACAAGGTGCAGCACAGGATCATAAGGGACCGTGTCTGGCGCATAAATGTCTGTTGGACGAAACAGCGGTGTTTGCGCCTTGTCTCCATCGGCCCGGCGCAAGCGCGGCCATTTTTTCGCCCCAGCCTGGTTCAGTAGGTAGGCCGGATAGGGCGCGTAGAAGACCAGTTTCCCGCCCACCAGCCGCGTCGCGTAATTTTCTCCGCTGAAATAGTCGTAGGATTCCAGAACATAGCGCCCATCGCGGCTCAGCCGTCCGGTCTCGTCCAGCTTGAAGAGCGAAATCTCCGATCCGCCTTCCTTATAGCTATAGGCCGTCACCATAATGCGGTTTCCGGAAACCAGCATTTCGTCATACCAGTCGGCCGCACTGTTTGTGGACGTGTAGACGTTCATCCGGTCAGTCAGGCGCAAAGGCGCATCAACGCCCTGCCCCATGTCAGCCACGAACAGTCGGCCTTCTTTCAATGTGACGAGGAAGCGGCCCATCTGTTTGACGATGCCGCCTTCATCCACGCCATCCACCTGATTGTTGGTGATGCTCTTGGGCGGCGGTTCGCTGGGTGAAGACCCGGTAATATCGGGAGCCGCACCGGCGGCATCGGCTGCGGCGGCCTCGCCTTCCGCTAGCCCGTTCGGCGAGGCCGCTTCTGCCTTTTTGAGCCAGGCCATCATCGCGGCCTCATTGGCGAACGGCTTCAGGCCATCGGCAGTGCCCACACGCTTGCATCCTGAGACGGCGACAACACAGGCGAGCAACACCCAGAACCGCTTGATCATGGCCCTTCTCCCACACAACAAACTCAATTGATGTTATATTATACCAATCAAGTCAATCCCGCTTTTTGGCACTCCACCCTTCCCCCCTGCCAGCTTCCGCATTAAGGCAAGCCGCGTGCGCGCCCGTAGCTCAGTTGGATAGAGCACGAGCCTTCTAAGCTTGGGGCCGCAGGTTCGAATCCTGCCGGGCGCGCCATTGTCAGTTTGACCTCAAGTGCCGGGCTGGCGTTTGCGCCCGCGTCCGTTCGAGAACTCAAAACATGTTTTCCAACGGCTTAACCCGATTCATTGCGGCTTCATTTGGCAACGCGTGCGCATATTCCGCTCCAGTTTGACGTATGGGGAATGGGTATGGCCCGTTTGTACAGCCTGAAGCCGCAAGCCGTGGAAGACGCGGAACGGCGTGAAAATGTCCGCATTGATCTGGCGATCTGGGGCCGCATCCGGCTGCGCAATGGCGATGCACATCCCGCGCGCTTCTGCAACCTCTCCAATGGCGGATTCATGGCGATGACGCCGGTTGCGATCCGCCGCTATTCTGAAATCGACGTCGAAATTCCGGCCATTGGCTGGCGCAGCGCGATGGCCGCCTGGACAGAAGAGGACCGTGTGGGCGGCGAGTTCGAGCCGCCTTTGGAGGCTGGCATTCTTGATCGGCTGATGAACTTCCGCAAGGACTGAGCCCCTCCGAAACGGAGGCATTTGCGCCCCTCCGGTTTCACACGGTTTAACCAGTGATCCGCCATCCCTTCATCACCCGGAACGGTTCCGGGCGTGAAGGAGATCGGCCCATGACCAAATCCGCTGCCGCACGGGAAGAGATGCCTCTGCCCATGGAGCGCCGCCGTTCCGTGCGGATGCGGGCCAAACCGCTTGATCTGGTGATGGAAACAGCCATTTTCAGCGACACAGTGCGTCTGCTCAATATCGGACGGTTGGGCTTTTCGGTCTCCACGCCTATCGCCTACGCCTCTGGAACCGCTTTGCGCTTGCTGATTCCCGGTCACGATGCGCTGACGGCGCGGGCCGTGTGGTTTGCCCGCAACCAGCTGGGCGCGCGGTTGGACGAGCCGCTGGAGGAATATCTGCTCTTCATCCTGACCGAAGAAGACTGACCGCCGAATCGCGCTCAAACAGATACAGCGCAACGCGCGCCGCTTGCCCGCGCTCTCCGGCCAATCCGCCATCGCGGTCCACCAGCAGACGCGCATCGTCGGTCGCGGTCTGGATCAGCGCGCTGACCTGGTCCGGATTGGCGAGCCGGAAGCCCGCTTCCCCCGATTGCCGCGTGCCAAGCACTTCGCCACCACCGCGCAGGCGCAGATCCTCCTCTGCAATGCGGAACCCGTCATTGCTCTCCCGCATCAAGGCGAGCCGCGCGCGGGCTGTTTCAGAGAGCGGCGCATCGCTGCGGATCAGCAGACAGTTGGATTCCCCGCCTCCGCGCCCCACCCGCCCGCGCAACTGATGGAGTTGGGCGAGGCCGAAGCGGTCCGCCTCCTCGATCACGATCAGCGTGGCGTTGGGCACATCGACGCCGACTTCGATGACGGTTGTCGCCACCAGCACCGCCACTTCCCCACGCTGGAAGCGGTCCATCACGGCGTCCTTTTCCGGCCCCTTCATCCTTCCGTGGACAAGCCCGACGCGATCCCCGAACCGCGCCTTCAGCGCCGCAAAGCGCGCCTCTGCCGCTGCACGGTCGCTCGTTTCATTCTCCTCGACGAGCGGACACACCCAATAGGCCTGCCCGCCATTGGAGAGGTGCCGGGCGAGCCCATCGACCACAGCGGGAATGCGATCATGCGCCATCACGCTGGTACGAATCGGCTGTCTGCCCGGCGGCATTTCATCAATGCGGCTCACGTCCATCTCGCCATAGTGGGTGAGCGTCAACGTGCGCGGGATGGGCGTGGCGGTCATCACCAGCAAATGCGGCGGCAGTTCCGCCTTGGCTTGCAGCATCATCCGCTGTGCCACGCCAAAGCGATGCTGCTCGTCCACGATCACCAGACCCAACGCCTTGTAGGACACCGCCTCCTGAAAAATCGCGTGCGTGCCGATGAGAATATCGATGCTGCCATCGGCCAGCCCCATCAGCGTTGATTCGCGCACGCGCCCCTTGTCGCGCCCGGTGAGGATGGCAACATTGACCGGAAGCCCCGCGACTTGCGCCGAAATGGTGGCAAAATGCTGACGCGCGAGGATCTCGGTCGGCGCGAGCAGTGCGCCCTGGAATCCATCCTCCACGGCTGCGAGCAATGCATGGAGCGCGACCATCGTTTTGCCCGAACCCACATCACCCTGCACCAGCCGCGTCATCGGCACATGCTGCGCCAGATCGCCTTCAATCTCGCCAATCACACGCCGCTGGGCACCCGTGAGCGCATAAGGCAGCTTGAGCGCATCACGCAGCCGCCCATCGCCCGCAATCGCCCGGCCCCGGCGTTTGCGAGAGGAAGCTCGGACCAACATCAACGCCAGCTGGTTGGCGAAAATCTCATCATAAGCGAGCCGCGCGCGCGCACGTTCGTCGCGCGGGTCTCCGTGCGCCGCTTCAATCGCATCGTGCCAATCGGCCCAGCCGCGTTGGGCCTTGAGCGAAGGTTCGATCCATTCCGGTAGTCGCGGTGCACGCTCCAGCGCCATGGCGGCCAATTGCCGCATCCGCTTGCCCGTCAGCCCGTCCGACAGCGGATAGACGGCTTCGCGCGCAGGCAGGCTGGCGGCTTCATCGAGCCCCAGCACATGATCGGGGTGGACGATCTGAAGCTCCTGCCCATAGCTTTCCAGCTTGCCGGAGATCAGGCGGGGCTCGCCCAGCGGCAGCAGCTTGCGCACCCAGCCCGCATTGCCGCCGAAATAGACGAGCGAGACATAGTCCCCGCCCTTGTCCGTCGCATGAACACGGATCGGGCCGCGCGGCGAACGGCCTGATTTATAGTCAACCGGCGTCAGTTCGATGATGATCGTCCGCCCCGCGTCGCTCATCTTCAGCCCATCAACCGCGACGCGTTCCACAAGGCCGGTCGGAAGATGAAACAGCAAATCCACCACCCGCGTCAGGCCGAGTTTGGTCAGTGGTTTGGACAGACTCACCCCGACGCCTTTCAGCGCCTCGGTTTCGGCAAAGAGCGGGTTGAGGATTTCGGGTCTCATGGCTATGCCCCACCCCATAACCCAGCCCGCGACGCAGATCAAAATGCGTGGCGGGCCAATGTTGTTTGGACGCCCGATGGACCGAGACACCCGCCTGAAACGCTTGAAATTCCGCGCCGAACATCGTGGCACGCGCGAAGCCGACTATATGATCGGCGGCTTTTGTGCGGCCTATTCGCAGGGCTGGAGCGACGCAGACATTGCGTGGTTCGAGGCCTTTCTGGAAGAGCAGGATGTGGACATCATGGCCTGGGCACTGGGCACGGCAGACGTGCCGGATCACTGGCAACACCCGCTGATGGAAGTGTTCAAGCGGCTTGATTATGTGGAGCTGCCGGGGCGCTGAATCCATGAGCATTGACCGCATCCTCACTGCAAAAGCCCCGCTCACGCTCTCGGGCGTGCCCACCGGCTTTCTGCCCTGGCTGGTGACCGATCTGGCGCGCGCGGCCTCCACCCGTGCGGTGCTCATCGCAGCGGATGATATGGCGATGCGCGCGGTAGCAGAGACAGCCACCTATTTCGCGCCAGAGGTTGACGTGCTGACCTTCCCGGCATGGGACTGCCTGCCCTATGACCGCGCCTCCCCGTCCCTGCGGTCCACATCCGAGCGGCTTGCCTGCCTCGCTGCCCTCCAGAAGAAGAGCGAGCGTCCGCAACTGATCATCACTACGGTCAATGCCGCCACGCAGCGCACGCTGACGCCATTCCGCATCCGCCAATTGTCTGCGCGACTGGCCGCAGGCGAACGGATCGACCGCGACCGGCTCGTCGATCTTCTCTCCGCCAATGGGTATGTGCGCACCGACACGGTGGCCGATGCAGGCGAGTTCGCTGTACGTGGCTCGCTGGTCGATCTCTTCCCCTCCGGCCAGCCCCATGGCCTGCGCCTCGACTTTTTTGGCGACGAGATTGAATCACTCCGCAGCTTCGATCCCGCAGACCAGCGCAGCATTGGCAAGGTGGAGAGCTTCACGCTCCTCCCCGCCTCCGAAGCCTTGCTGGAAGAAGCGGGCATCAAGCGGTTTCGCTCCCGTTACCGTGAACTCTTTGGCGCGACGGCCACGGGCGATCCGCTCTATCAGGCAATTTCGGATGGACGGCGGTTGGCGGGCATGGACCATTGGCTGCCGCTGATCGAAGAGAAGCTCTCCACCCTGTTCGAGCATCTGGGCGATGATGCGCTCATCCTGCGCGATTCAGGCAGTGAGGGCGCAGCGGCCGCGCGGTTTGATGCGATCAGCGATTACCACGCCAACCGCGAACGCGCGCAATCCGCTGATCCGGGCAGTTACCGCCCGCTTTCGCCCGAAGCACTCTACCTGAGCGACAAGGATTGGCGCGCCCTGATCAAGAGCCACCCCATCCACCTCGCCACGCCGTTCCGCGAGCCTGAATCGGCTTCGGTGATGGATTTCGCCGTGGAGGGCGCGCGCGATTTCGCGCCCGAACGCACCAAGGGCGACAATGTGTATGACGCGCTGGTGCGCCATGCGAACGACCTGCGGCGCGACAAACGCGGTGTCATCCTAGCCTGCTATTCCACCGGCTCGCGCGAGCGACTGAAGGGGCTGCTTGCCGATCATGGCATGACCGATCTGGTGCTGGCGGACAGCTGGCAGGAGGCTCTGGGAGCAGTTTCCAGCAGAGGCGCAAAAGGCACCGCTCGCCCTGAGCCTGTCGAAGGGCTGTCCTTCGCTGACACTGCAGCATCCAGAAAAGACAGTGCTTCGACAAGCTCAGCACGAACGGGCTCTTCTAGCAGCCAGATCGCCCTCATCACCCTGCCGCTTGATCACGGCTTCACCACCGCGTCCTTCTCGCTGCTCACCGAACAGGATGCGCTGGGGGATCGGCTGGTCCGCCGCTCGAAGCGCCGCAAGTCTGCCGATGCCTTCCTCGCAGAACTTGCCTCGCTGACGCCGGGCGATCTGGTGGTCCATGTTGAGCATGGCATTGGCCGCTATGAAGGGCTGATGCAGGTGCCGGTGGCCAAGGCCCCGCATGATTGCGTCGCGCTCTCCTATGCGGGCGGCGACAAGCTCTATGTGCCGGTTGAGAATATCGACGTCCTTTCGCGATACGGCAGCGATAGTGATGGGGTTCCGCTTGATCGGCTGGGTGGTGAAGCATGGCAGCGGCGCAAGGCCAAGATGAAGGAGCGCATCCGCGAAATTGCGGGTGAACTCATTGCCACTGCCGCCAAGCGCGCACTGCGGTCGGGCGAAATCGCCGAGGCTGATCCTGGTGCCTATGCCGAATTTTCCAATCGCTTCCCCTATCAGGAAACCGACGATCAGGACCGCGCGATTGCCGAAGTGCTCGACGATCTGGCGAGTGGCAAGCCGATGGACCGGCTGGTGGTGGGCGATGTCGGTTTCGGCAAGACCGAGGTCGCATTGCGCGCTGCCTTTGTGGCGGCCATGGCAGGCCAGCAAGTCGCCATTGTCTGCCCGACAACCTTGCTCGCCCGCCAGCATTTCCAGAATTTCGTCGAACGCTTCGGCGGCTTCCCGCTCAATGTCGGGCGTCTCTCTCGCCTCGTCTCCGCCAATGAGGCGAAGGCCACGCGCGATGGGCTGGAAGATGGCACGATAGACATCGTGATCGGCACGCACGCCATCCTTGCCAAAGGCGTTGCGTTCAAACGGCTGGGGCTGGTCGTGGTGGATGAGGAGCAGCGGTTTGGCGTCGTCCACAAGGAGCGGTTGAAAGCGCTGAAGGCCGACGTGCATGTGCTCACGCTTACCGCCACGCCCATCCCGCGCACGTTGCAAATGGCCATGTCTGGCCTGCGCGAAATGTCTGTCATCCAGACGCCGCCGGTCGATCGGCTCGCCGTCCGCACCTATGTGATGCCGTGGGACAAGGTGGTGCTGCGCGAAGCGTTGCTGCGGGAGCATTATCGCGGCGGACAGAGCTTTTTCGTCACCCCCCGCATCAAGGATCTGCCTGAGATTGAGGAGTTCCTGCAAAAGGAAGTGCCCGAAACGCGCTACGTCATCGCCCATGGCCAGATGGCGGCGGGCGAGGTGGAAGAGCGGATGTCCGCATTCTACGACAAGAAATACGACATTCTGGTCTCCACCACCATCATCGAAAGCGGCATAGACATTCCGAGCGCCAACACGATGGTCATCCACCGTGCAGACCGGTTTGGTCTTGCCCAACTCTATCAGCTGCGCGGGCGTGTGGGGCGGTCCAAGACGCGCGCCTACGCCTATCTGACCACGCCCGCAAATCGGGTCACGACCGAGACGGCGGACAAGCGGCTGAAAGTCCTCTCCGATCTCGACTCGCTCGGTGCGGGTTTCCAGCTCGCCAGCCACGATCTCGATCAGCGCGGCGCAGGCAATCTGCTGGGTGACGAGCAATCTGGCCACATCAAGGAAGTCGGCTTCGAACTCTACCAGTCCATGCTTGAAGAGGCGATCATGGACGCCAAGGCTGGCGGGCTGCGCGAGGAAAGCACGCGCGACCTCTCGCCACAGATCACGACCGATGCACCAATCCTGATTCCGGATACCTATGTCCCCGATCTCGATCTGCGCATGGGGCTCTATCGCCGCGTCAACGAACTGGCGAATGATGGTGAAATCGAAGCCTTTGCCGCTGAACTGATCGACCGGTTCGGCGCGCTGCCGCAGGAAACAGAAAACCTGCTGACGGTGATGCGGATCAAGCTGAACGCGAAGAACGCCCATATTTCAAAGATTGACCTGGGGCCAAAGGGCGCCCTTGTTTCCTTCTGGAATGACAAATTCCCGAAGGTGGATAACCTGCTGGCTTATGTTGCCCGCCTGCAGGGCGTGGCCCGCCTGCGGCCCGACATGAAGCTGTCCATTACCCGCGCCTGGGCGGACCCGCTCGCGCGGCTGAACGGCGCGCTGCAATTGTCGCGGGGGCTGGCGAAGGCAGCAGCCTAACCGTCTCCGCTCACCAGTTCCTCAAGTGCCGCACTATTGATCGGGCGGGAGCGCAGGAAGCCCTGATAATGGCTGCACCCTTCGCGGGCGAGCAACGCTAATTGGCCCTCACTCTCCACCCCCTCTGCGACCACAGACAGCCCCAAAGAACGCGCCAGACCGATGACGCCCTTCACCACCAGGCTCGCGCGCTCAGAGCGCAGAATGCCGTCAGCAAAGCCCTTGTCGATCTTGAGATAATCTGCGGGCAAGGCGTTCAGATAGGCGAGGCTGGAATAGCCCGTGCCGAAATCATCAATCGCCACGCGGCACCCGCCCGCGCGCAACTGGTTGAGGACGCGCGCAGCCGCCTCCAGATCACCCATCAGCCCGCTTTCTGTGACTTCAATCGTCATGCGTTCGCGCGGGAAATGGGCCTCATCGATGATCATCAACAGCGATCGGGCAAAGCGCGGCAGCGCCAGATCGCCTGCCGTTACATTGATCGAGAGGCGCAAATGGCTGAGTTGCTCGGGCCATTCCGCAGCCATGCGAACGGCCTTTTTGTGTACATGCCGCGAAAGTTCGACCATATGGTCTGACTGTTCGGCGACGGCAAACAGCGTCGCCGCGCCGATTTCGCCATGGCGCGGATGGTTCCAGCGCGCGAGCGCCTCTACCCCTTCGATCCGCCCGGTCGCGATGGCGACCTGCGGTTGGAAAAGAATATCAATCTGCCCGCGCGTAATTGCCGCGCGCAGATCGCCTGCCAAAGATTCGGTGCGCATCGCCGCTTCCGCCGCATCGCCCACCAGAAAACGCACAGGCCCTGATTCGGCAACGCCTGCATCCTTGATGGCCGCATTTGCGCGACGCAGCAAAGTCAGCGCAGAGCGATCCCGCTCCAGCGCACGAACAATGCCGATGCGGCAGCCCAGTTGCAACGTTTCGCGCGGCGAGGAAAAGGGTCGCGCGACCGTATCGACAATTGCTTCGGCCAGCAGGCCGAGCCGGGCGTTGCTGATCTCTCCGGCAAAGGCGATGGCAAATTCTGCGCCGCGCATCCGCGCAAACAGTGCATCGGCACCCACCGTTTCAGAGACAAGCGGCTCAATTCGGTGGGCCACCGCACGCAGGGCGGCGTCGCCTGCCTCTCGGCCAAATGCGGAATTCACCACATCGAACCGCGCCATATCAATCAGCAGCAACGCCACAGGCTGGGTCGCCAGCCGCGCATTGATCCAATGCCGCAGCGCCTGCGCATCCGAAAATCCGGTCAGCGTATCGCGCCCGGTCTCTGTATCAACGGGAAAGACGGGAGCAGGCAACCCCATGCCCCGGCGACACGCGCGCCCGGCGAGTTGTAGCGCACTCGCCAGTTCCGCATCGGAAAAGGGGGCGGCCAACACCTGAGAAACGCCTGCATCCACCAGCCGGGGCAACAGCGCCTTTTTTCGCCGTTCATAAAGCGCGATCAGCGCCCCGCCCTGCGCTTCCACCACGGGTGCCAGCCGCGCAATCGCGGCAAGACCCTCATCCGGCGCATCGCGCACGTCCACGATGAAGGGCGCGGCCTGACTGGCAGCAAAGCGCTTCTCGATCCCCGCCACCCGGCGCGCAGCGGTGACGCGACAGCCCAAAGCAGCCAGTTGCGCGCTCAACGCATCGCGGTGCGCGAAGGAGAGCAGCATGACGGATTCTCCGTGCATGGCAGGCGATTTGCGGGCAGACATAACCATGATCTAGCATGTCTTTGCTGACAGAGGCTTAATCGCCCCCTTGCCCCTGCCCCTCCCATAACCTAGCTAACAGGGACCATGGCTTGCGGTTCCCCTTCGGATCACTCCAAACTTGTCGACCAGTTCGGGCGTCGCATCAGCTATGTCCGCCTGTCTCTGACGGACCGGTGCGATATGCGGTGCCGCTATTGCATGTCTGACGACATGGTGTTCCTGCCGCGCGCCGAGATTCTGAGTCTTGAGGAAATCATCGCTC
Organism: uncultured Sphingomonadales bacterium; assembly: GCA_937870585.1. Taxonomy (GTDB): domain Bacteria; phylum Pseudomonadota; class Alphaproteobacteria; order Sphingomonadales; family Sphingomonadaceae; genus Aquisediminimonas. The sequence goes on from CALMZE010000136.1 coordinate 18,796, forward strand.
TGGCCGGTGAACTGGTGGCCCGTGGCGTCACGCGTATTCGGCTGACGGGCGGGGAACCGCTCTCACGGCGCGGCGCGACTGATGTGGCGCGTGGTATTGGAAAATTGCTGGGGCATGAACTGGAAGAACTGACGCTCACAACCAATGGCACGTTCCTGGCCGAACATGCTGAGGCGCTTTGGGACTCTGGCATTCGGCGCATCAACATCAGCCTGGACAGTCGCGATCCGGAGCGATTCCGGCATATCACACGGCAAGGTGATCTGGTGCGGGTTCTGGACGGCATTGCAGCCGCCAAGGCGCGCGGATTTGCGATCAAGATCAACATGGTCGCGATGAAAGGCTTCAATGATGACGAAATCGCCTCGATGTTCGATTGGTGCATTGAACAGGGATTTGATCTCTCGCTGATTGAAACCATGCCAGTGGGCAGCATCAGTGAGGACCGGACGAATCATTTCCTGCCCTTGTCTGAAGCACAGGCGCGCATCGCGGAGCGTCACAGCCTTATTCCCTCCACGCACCGCACAGGCGGGCCAGCTCGGTATTGGAGCGTGCCGGGCCATGCCACGCGATTGGGGCTGATCTCGCCGCTCACCCAGAATTTCTGTGCGTCGTGCAACCGCGTCCGCATTTCGGCGACGGGCAAGCTCTATATGTGTCTGGGGCATGAAAGCCATGTTGACCTGCGTGCGGCGCTGCGTGGGGATGATCCCGATGCGCTGGACCGGATGCTTGATCAGGCGCTGGGTTCCAAGCCCGAGCGGCACGAATTTGATCTCTCCCGCCCCGCCACCACACGCCACATGAATGCGACCGGCGGATGACCCGGCGCGCACTGCTCGTTTCCCCCACGCCCGACGCCCGCGCAGCCGAAGAGCAGTTGCGCGACCGGCATCAATGGGTGGCACTGAAAGATGCGGACATGGTCGTCGCACTCGGCGGCGATGGCTTCATGCTGCAAACCCTCCACGGCATGTTGGGGCGCAAGCAAATCCTCCCGGTGTTCGGCATGAATCTGGGGACAGTGGGCTTTTTGATGAATGAATGGCGCGAATCCGGGCTGGAAGAGCGCCTGTCCGCCGCGCGCCCCTTCACTGTCTCGCCGCTACGCATGATTGCCGAAACGATTGATGGCGAACGCGTGGTGAGCCCTGCCATCAACGAAGTCTCCCTGCTCCGCGAAACGCGCCAGACCGCCAAGCTGGAAGTGGCGCTGGATGGGCGAATCGTGGTGGAAGAACTGGTGTGCGATGGCGTGCTGGTCGCCACGCCTGCGGGCTCGACAGCCTATAATCTATCAGCCCAAGGCCCGATTCTGCCTTTGGGCTCGTCCTTGCTGACGCTGACGCCGATCAGCCCCTTCCGCCCGCGTCGCTGGCGGGGCGCGCTCCTGCCTGATACATCGAGCGTGCAGTTCCGCGTGCTCGACGCCCGCAAGCGCCCGGTGAGCGCGGTGGCGGATCAGCAGGAAGTGCGCGATGTCGCAACCGTTTCGGTCTCCATCGACCGCGATCGCCCGCTGACTCTGCTGTTCGATCCCGATCACGCGCTCGATGATCGCATCACCATGGAGCAGTTTGCGATCTGACCCGAAAACTGTTGCATCAAAAGCACATCCCGTTTCAAATCGTCACGCCCAACCTGAATCCGGGATGACAAGCGCCCTGCCTTTGCCTAGCCCGAAATCGCTGAAGCGTGAGTGCCACGGTTCGGGGAGCATGATCCGCAGGAACGCGCACCAATGACGCGGCCCGGATCGTCAAAAAGATACAAAGGGGTTGACGGTTTCCGTCAAAGATAATGCCCGGACCAGCTGGTCCGGGCATTTTCTGTGTTGGTTCGGTTGGACGCCACAGACGTTCCAAAATCCGGCCTTGCTGTTTCCAAAAGGTGGAGGCATTTCTAGCCATATTTCTATGGATATAGGATGCTGACCATGCCTCGAATCCGTTCAGCCTTGGCCCTTTTGATGCTGGGAAACGCCGCCCCTCTCTTTGCCGCACCCCATGCTCCCGTCACCTGCACCACTGCGGAGCGATTGCCGCTTGGACAAATCTGGCAAACCAAATCCCGTACTCCCGCCTCTGCCATCACGATTGGAAAGCTGTACCGCACCGCCCAAACAAGCTCGGGATATAGCATCACCGTCAAACGAGCTGACCGCTACCGTGTCGCCACGGACAAGAAGGTCTGGATTGAACTATCACGTGACGGCGCAAGCATTACATCCACTTCGCACCAACGTGCGGCGACCTGTTCAGGCATTCACAAGATCGTGGATTTCAACCTTCAGCCGGGACACTATGCCTTGAGCTTCAAGGACAGCGCCGACGCGGACGTCAAGTTCATCATCGTCCGCGCGCGCTGAAGAGCCTCAAGTACCGCTTGTGGCTCAGAACGCCCCGTGGCAGTGCTTATATTTCTGGCCTGACCCGCACGGACACGGCGCGTTGCGGCTCACCTGCCCTTCCCAGCTGGCGGGGTCTTCACCCAGATCATCCACCATATCCGGCTGCACCATCTGGAGCGGCGGAATGCGTGTGGTGATGAGGCCAAGGTCGCCCGCATCGGTATCCGCGCTATCATCTTCACCGGTCAGCGGATCGATATGCGTGGTGATGAAGTCTGGCATTTTGGGCAGTTCGGGCTGCTCAAAAGTCAGCTGAATGTATGAAATCACCTGCGTCACATTCTCGCGGATCGCGACCAGCATCCGCTCGAACAGGCCGAACGCCTCACGCTTATATTCGTTGATCGGCGTCTTCTGCGCGTAGGCGCGCAGATGGATGACCTGACGCAGCGCATCGAGCGTGGCGAGATGTTCTTTCCAGTGATGATCGAGGCTCTGGAGCAGGATGCTCTTCACCACCTGATTCCAGTCGTCTGGATCAATCTGCGCGCGCTTTTCATTCACCGCCGCGTCGGCCGCTGCGGAAATCCGCGTGTCGAGCGCGTCGGGATCTATGCCTTCTTCGCCGCACCACTCGGCAATCGGCAGCTCCAGATTGAACACCTGCCGTACGCGTTCAGCCAGACCGTCCTTGTCCCATTGCTCGGGATAGCTTTCAGGCGGGCAGGCATCGGCCACCAGCATATTGACAGTTTCTGCACGCATGTCGGTGATGACATCGTCCAGATCATCGGCATCCATAATGTCTTCGCGCTGTTCGTAGATCACCTTGCGCTGATCATTCATCACGTCATCATATTCGACGACCTGTTTGCGAATGTCATAGTTGCGGGCTTCAACTTTCTTCTGCGCGGTCTCGATCGCCTTGGAAAGCCAGCGCGAGCCGATCGCTTCGCCGTCCTCCAGATTATTGTTCATCATCTTGGCGAACAGCGTGTCCGGCCCGAAGATGCGCAGCAGATCATCCTCCAGGCAGAGGTAAAATTTGGAACGGCCCGGATCGCCCTGACGACCCGAACGGCCACGCAGCTGATTGTCGATGCGGCGGCTTTCATGGCGTTCGGTGCCGACCACGAAGAGCCCGCCAGCATCCAGCACCTGCTGCTTTTCAGCGTCGATCTCGGCCTTGATGCGCGCGATGGCGGCATCCTTCTCGGCCCCGTCTTCCATGTCCGCCAGTTCGTCATCCGTGCGGAATTCCAGATTGCCGCCCAGCTGAATGTCCGTACCGCGACCGGCCATGTTGGTCGCAATCGTCACCGCGCCCAAACGCCCGGCCTGCGCCACGATATGCGCTTCCTGCTCATGGAAACGGGCGTTGAGCACCGCGTGCTTCACGCCCTCCTTGGTGAGGAATTCGCTCAGCAATTCAGATTTTTCGATGGAGACCGTGCCGACCAGAACCGGCTGGCCGCTGGCGGCATGTTGCTTGATCAGCTTGGCAATCGCGCCAAACTTGTCATGCGTATTCTTGTAAAACTCATCCTCATCATCGATGCGCTTCACCGGCACATTGGTGGGGATGGTGACGCAGTTCATCTTGTAAATATCGTAGAATTCCGCCGCCTCGGTTGCTGCCGTGCCGGTCATGCCGCCCAGCTTGGGATACATGCGGAAATAATTCTGGAAGGTGATGGAAGCGAGCGTCTGGTTTTCGGGCTCGATCTCCACACCTTCCTTGGCTTCCACCGCCTGATGCAAGCCGTCGGACCAGCGGCGGCCATCCATCATGCGGCCTGTAAACTCGTCGATGATGACAACCTTGCCGTCCTTCACGATATAATCAATGTCGCGCTTGAACAGCACATTGGCGCGAAGAGCCTGATTGAGATGGTGGACGACCTGCGTGTTTTCCGAATCATAAAGATTGCTGCCATGGAGCAGCCCGGCGCTTTCCAGCATCCGCTCCACCTTTTCGGTGCCATCTTCGGTCAGGATCACAGAGCGCTGCTTTTCATCCTTCTCATAGTCCGCTTCGGCCAGCTGGATCACGACCGCATTGACCGCCATGTACAGCTCTGACTTGTCATCGGTCGGGCCGGAAATGATCAGTGGCGTGCGCGCTTCGTCGATCAGGATCGAGTCAACTTCGTCCACAATTGCGAAATTGAACGGGCGCTGCACCATCTGCTCGCGCTCATACTTCATATTGTCGCGCAGATAATCGAAGCCGAATTCATTGTTGGTGCCGTAGGTGATGTCTGCGGCATAGGCATCACGCTTGTCATATTCGTTCATGTTGGGAACGACGACGCCAACCGTCATGCCGAGGAACTGATAGACCTGCCCCATCCAACCCGCATCGCGCCGGGCGAGATAATCGTTCACCGTAACGACATGAACGCCCTTGCCTTCCAGCGCGTTCAGATAACAGGCGGCGGTCGCAACCAGGGTCTTGCCTTCACCCGTGCGCATTTCAGCGATTTCGCCGCGATGGAGCACGATACCGCCGATCAGCTGCACATCATAATGGCGCTGGCCGAGCACGCGCTTGGCGGCTTCGCGCACGGTAGCAAACGCTTCGGGGAGCAGCGCATCCAGCTCTTCGCCATTGGCCAGACGCTCGCGGAACAGGACCGTCTGGTTCTTCAGCGCATCATCTGACAGCGCAGAAGTGGTCGGCTCGAACGTGTTGATCTTCTCCACAATCTTGCGGATCTTGGCAACGTAACGATCATTGGACGAGCCGAAAACGGCCTTGGCAACCTTGGCGAACATACAGGAATCCTTGGAAAAATCACACGCCGCCTGAGTTCAGGCAAGCGAAGGTCAAAATATGGGAATGGCACGCCACACAGGCCTGCGAACAACAAGCGCGCAAGGCCGCTTATTCGAGAAGGCGATCACACCGGCGTTGCGGTGCCGTCGCCGGAACGGGCGCGGCAGCAGCGGTCTGCACATTTTGCATGAGCACGACCGGGGGCCGTTCCGTCGCATGGCCTGCGAAGGTGCAGGGCACGGACGAGCGCTGGCGCGCGGGGTTGGCCGCGTTGCGCTGGGCGACGAAAATCGTATCGACAGCAACGGGTGCTGCGCGCGCAGACGGATTGGCATCCGCGACGCTAAGACCCGTCAAAAGGGCGAGAAGATAGAGAAATAGTCTCATCGCTGTCCTGTCTGATAGCGGCTTATAGTTAAGCAAAGGTGGCACGTCCAGTTCCGAAATTTGGTCTCAGCCGCCGAGGACTCGCAATGTGCGGGCGGCATTGCTAGTGCCGCCCTCATGATGAAAGCGGCCTTCCCGACCAGCGGGAAGCCATGGTTCGTAAATTTCAACGCCAAAGGTCAAGCCTGTGGAGATTTCCCCCCTCGCCCGTCCCTTCCCTGAAATGCCTGCCATTGCAGGCGCTGTGCCCCGCGTGGCGCGCGCGCAATATAAGGCATGGGACCGGTGCGATCTGACGCTCGTTACGCTTGATGAAGGCACCGCAGTAGCGGGCGTGACAACGCGGAACATCTGCTGTTCAAGCGAAGTCGAATTGTGCCGCGAGAATCTGAAGGGCGGTCGTGCCCGCGCGCTTGTTGTCAATGCAGGCAACTCCAACGCGTTCACCGGCTTTCGCGGACGTGAGGCGGTGGAAGCCATCACCGCCCAGGTCGCCGCGCATCTGAGCTGCGCCAAAAGCGAAGTGTTTGTGTCCTCCACTGGCGTGATTGGCGTGCCGCTGCCGCGTGAAAAGGCCGAGGCCGGACTGAAAGCGGCGTTCGATGCGCCGGAATGCAGCTGGCAGGCCGCTGCTGATACCATCTCCACGACCGACACCTTCGCCAAGGGCGCGCTCACCCGCGCCGTGGTGGATGGCAAGACCGTCACACTAGCGGGTATCATCAAAGGCAGCGGCATGATCGCGCCCGATATGGCGACGATGCTCGGCTATATCTTTACTGACGCGGCGGTGGAGCCTTCCTTCCTTCAGCAGCTCATGTCTGCCGCCAACCGCAAGAGTTTCTCGTGCATCACCGTCGATAGCGATACGTCGACCAGTGACACAGTGCTGGTGTTTGCGACGGGCAAGGCGGGCAACGCGCCTCTCTCCTCCTTTGACAGCCCCGGAGCTGATGCATTCGCTGCCGCGCTGGACGATATGTGCCTGCAACTCGCCCATCTGGTCGTACGCGATGGCGAAGGCGCGACCAAGTTCATCGAGGTGAGTGTGGAAGGCGCTGTGTCAGACCAAAGCGCACACCGCGTTGCCATGGCGATTGCCAATTCGCCGCTCGTCAAAACCGCGATTGCGGGTGAAGACGCCAATTGGGGCCGCGTCGTCATGGCAGTAGGCAAAGCGGGCGAGCCGGCAGACCGGGACAAGCTTGCCATTCGCTTTGCTGACAAATGGGTCGCTCAAGCGGGGCTCGCAGTTGACAGCTATGATGAAGCGCCGATTGCCACGCATCTCAAAGGGCAAGACATCAGCATCGGCGTGAATCTCAATCTGGGTGAAGGGCGCGCCACCGTCTGGACGTGCGACCTCACCCATGGCTACATTTCGATCAACGCCGATTACCGGAGCTGACACAGGGAGGGATTGATGATTTCTGGCTTGCTTCTGGCCGCCGCCGCTGCGGGGTCCGCACCAGCGCCAAACGACTATGCCCTTCCCCAAAACTGGCTGTGCCTTCCCGGCCACCGCGATGCCTGCAACACGCCTGACCGAAGCGTCACAGACCTTGCGGCAGAGGGTAGCTTGACCGCAAAGCCACATGTTGAAGCAACCGATCCCAAGGCTGACTGCTTCTACGTCTACCCCACGCTGTCTGCGGACCCGACCGGCAACAGCGACATGATCGCCAATGATGAAGAACGCCGCGTTGTGGCCGCCCAGTTCGCGCGCTTCGGCAGCGTGTGCCGCACCTTTGCGCCGCTCTATCGTCAGTCGACTTTGACCTGGCTGCGGTCAAATATCACGGGCAAACCAATCCCGGTTGATCTGGAACTGCGTTACGCCGATGTGCGCGATGCATGGCGGCACTATCTGAGCCAACATAATGACGGTCGCCCCTTCGTGCTGATCGGTCATAGTCAGGGCTCCGGACTGCTCAAGCGGTTGGTGCAGGAGGAAATAGAGAGCCAGCCTGCGGCACAACAGATGCTGTCTGTCATGCTCGGCGGCCATAATCTCGTTATCGGCAAAACCAGAGGCGTCAGCGGTGACTTCAAATCAACCCCGCTCTGTTCGTCCGCCAGCCAGACAGGGTGCGCGCTGGCTTGGGCGAGCTTCCGCGAGGGGGCGCCGCCGCCTGAAAACAGCCGATACGGTAAGCCCCCTGCGCCGGACAAGGCGATAGCCTGCACGAATCCGGCGGGGTTTGCGGGTGGCACCACAGTTCTGAAGGCTGTGTTCCCGCGCCTCAGCGTTTCTTTTGATATGTCTGGACGGCCCTTGA
>CALMZE010000137.1 GCA_937870585.1 uncultured Sphingomonadales bacterium
TCACCAAGGGCCGCCACGACCCCTGCGTCGGCATTCGCGGCGTGCCGGTGGTCGAAGCGATGATGGCGCTGGTGCTCGCGGATCAGAAAATGCTGCACCGGGCGCAATGCGGGTAGGCGAAAATTCCGTTCGCGCTGAGCTTGTCGAAGCCTGTCCTGAGCTTCGCCGAAGGGGGCTGTCCTTTTCTGGACACTCAGGCGTGAAGGAAAGACAGTGCTTCGACAAGCTCAGCACGAACGGTGTTTAGGGTATCGGATAGCATGACCACCCAATCCCCTCCCCCCCTGCGCCATGCGCTCGGTGAAGCACGCCTGCTCAAGGACTGGATCGCCGCGCGACTGACCGAGGACGCGCTGGCTGAATCCGCGCCGGGCGATGGTCGTTCCATCCTCGTGCTACCCGGCATGTTCACCTCGGACCGGCGGACGCGGGTGATGCGTCGGGTGCTGACCAAGGCGGGCTATGATGTGCATGGCTGGGAGATGGGGCGCCACATGCCGGGCGGCGAAGAAATCCTCCACCGCGTCGATGGACGCATTGCCAGTATCACCAAGGAGCGGAGCGATCCCGTCACGCTCGTCGGCTGGTCGCTCGGCGGGCTGGTCGCGCGCGAATATGCCAAGCGGCATCCGGAGAAAGTGGCGGGTGTCGTCACGCTCGGCTCCCCCTTTTCCGGCAATCCGCGCAGCAATCGCGCGTGGCGGCTGTGGGAATTTGCCGCCAAGCAGAAGATCGAGGATTCGCCCTTTGGCAAGGGTCTGGGAGACAAGCCGCCGGTGGATACCACAGCGATCTGGTCTGCCCGCGATGGCATCATTCCGCCCTCCGCCGCGCGCGGGCTGGAGCATGAGCGGGATCGCGCCATCGAAGTGAATAGCGGCCATTTCGCCATGGCCTGCGCGCCCTCCCCGCTCGTCGCCCTGTTGCGCACTCTGCGCGAGAATCCACCCGCATGAGCGGCGTGGAGTGGCTGGCGGCGATGCTCGGCCTCGCCAATGTCTGGCTGATCGTGAAGCGCAGCGTGTGGAACTATCCCTTCGCGCTCGCCATGTGCGCGCTGTATCTGCTCATCTTTGCAGACGCCAAACTCTACAGCGATGCCGGGCTGCAAATCTTCTTCATCGCCATCAACCTCTATGGCTGGCTGGCATGGCTGAAGAATCGCGCCGATGCGGGTGACGTGGTGGTCGAGTGTATGGACACGGCGCAGCGGCTGATCTGGGCGGCGGGGACGCTGGGCCTGTGCATTCTCTGGGGCACCGGCATGGCGCGGCTGACGGATGCCAGCTATCCCTATTGGGATGGTTCGGTGGCGATGATTTCCATCGTCTCGCAAATCCTGATGGCGCAGCGCAAACTGGAAAACTGGATCGGTTGGATCATCGTCAACGCGCTCTCCATCCCGCTTTATCTGGTGAAGGGGCTTTACCCGACGATGGTGCTCTATACGATCCTGCTCGGCATGGCCGTGATCGGCTGGCTGCAATGGAAGGCGCGCCTCACCTCATGAAGACCATCTGCCTGCATGGCCCGGAAAGCGTTGGCAAATCGACGATGGCCACGCTGCTCGCTGCGCATTTGAACTGCGAGATCGTGCCCGAATATGGCCGGGCCTATTGCGAGGAGCATGGCACAGACAGCTCGATGCATGATCTGGTGGTGATCGCGCAGCGCACGGCGGAGATGGATCGCGCTGCCAAGGCGCGTGCGCGGGACTGGCTGATCCTCGACACGGATCCGGTGATGACCGCCGTCTGGGCGGAGATGATGCACGGGCGGCAAGACCCATGGTTCGCACGGTTTGATGATTATGCGGACATCTATCTGCTGCTCAACATTGATCTGCCCTGGGTGAATGACGGACTGCGCTTTTATGGCAAGGCCGAGGACCGGCAACGGTTCTTCGATCTGTCGCGCGCGGAACTGGAGCGACGCGGCGTGCGCTGGGCACTGGTTTCGGGCGAAGGCGATGCGCGGTTCGAGGCCGCGCTTACGGCGATTGAGGCGTTGGGATGAGCACAGCGCCTCCCTGCACCCGCTATTTCATCGAGCAGGTGTTGCGGAAGCGCCCCTATTTGAGTGAAAATCTTTGCAGGGCGGTGCTGGCTCGTCCGCTCCAGCGCGAGGAGCAAGGCGATGGTCGCATCCGCCACTGGGGAATGGTGCTCTTGCCGGGCGACGAGAAAGAGCGCATTCTCCGCGTCGTGACGTTGGACGATGGCACAACGATCCACAATGCGTTCCCTGATCGCAACTATGATGGGCCGATGGAATGAAACTGCATTATTACCCGGAAACGGACAGCCTCTATATCGAGTTGAATGACACCGTGTCCTCTGAAACGCGTGAAGTTGCTGACGGCGTGAATGCGGATTTTGACAAGGATGGCAAACTTGTCGGCCTGGACATTGACGGGGCAGCGGCCAAATTCGACCTCTCGACGCTGGAAACCGTGGCGCTTCCTCTCACACTCCTGCGCGCTGCATGACCGATTCCAGCTGGACCCCAGACCCAACCTCCGGGATCACCACCCGCTTTGTGAAGGCGAACGGCCTGACCTTCGAACTGGCCGAATGCGGAGCTGGCCCGCGCCTTGCGCTCTGCCTGCATGGCTTTCCTGAACTCAATTTCAGCTGGCGGCACCAGATGCCCCTGCTCGCGGAAAAGGGCTGGCGCGTCTGGGCGCCCAATCAACGCGGCTATGGCGCGTCCTCGCGGCCAGAGGGCGTGCGGGCATACGGGCTGGATCATTTGACCGCCGATGTGGCCGCGCTGATCGATGCCGCAGCTGCCGAAACCCCTGTTGAGGAGGTCATGCTCGTCGCGCATGATTGGGGCGCGATTGTCGCCTGGGCCTTTGCGATCCTGAAGCTGCGCCCGCTCACCAAACTCGTCATCATGAACGTGCCGCACCCCAAGGTGGCCGAACGCGAAATCCGCCGCTGGGAGCAATTGAAAAAGAGCTGGTACATCTTCTTCTTCCAACTCCCCTGGATTCCGGAACGTGCCTTGCTCGCCAAGGATGCGGAATTTGTGCGCGGGGCCTTCCTCAACATGGCCATCGACAAGAGCCGCTTCCCCAAGGACGTGCTCGATGTCTATGCCCGCGCGGCGCAGCGCCCCGGCGCAGCATCGGCAATGGTCAACTGGTATCGCGCGCTTGTGCGCCATGGGAATTCCGTTTCGCTTGGCGATGGCCGGATTGAGACGCTAACGCTGATGGTGTGGGGCGAGGAAGATGCCGCGCTCAACATCAATTGCACGGTGGGGACGGAGCAATGGGTGCCCAACCTCACGCTCCAGCGCCTGCCCGCTGTCTCGCACTGGGTGCAGCAGGAAGCGCCGGAGCGGGTGAACGCCATCCTGTCCGACTGGCTCGATCAGACTGATCGGGATTAGGCGTTGGCGCGGCTCTACACACTCCGCTAAAGGCTCTCAAAACACCGCTCGTCCTGAGCTTGTCGAAGGACTGCCCTTCTTTGCCCCGCAGAACAAGGGCAGGGCTTCGACAAGCTCAGCCCGAACGGTTTCAAAATAGGCATATTCATGACCCACGATTACGACCTCTTCATCATCGGTGCCGGTTCTGGCGGCGTCCGGGCCTCGCGCGTGGCGGCGCAGCATGGCGCGCGTGTGGCGGTGGCGGAGGAGCATCGCGTGGGCGGCACGTGTGTCATTCGCGGCTGCGTGCCCAAAAAGATGCTCGTTTACGGCGCGCATTTTGCCGAAGACCTGCATGAAGCGGCCAGCTTTGGCTGGGATATTCAGGGTGCGACCTTTGATTGGCCGCGCCTGCGCGATCTGGTCAACAAGGATGTGGACCGGCTGGAGGGGCTCTACACCAACACGCTCGACAGCAACAAAGTTACTCACTTCCACGAACGCGCGACGGTTACTGGCCCGCACAGCGTGAAGCTGGCGAGCGGGCAGGAGATTAGCGCAGGCACGATTCTGATTGCGGTCGGCGCATGGCCCGCTGTGCCTGCTATTCCTGGCGCGGAGCTGGGCATCACGTCGAACGAAGTTTTCCACCTCAACGCCCTGCCCAAGCGCGCGGTGATCGCGGGCGCGGGCTATATCGCCAATGAATTTGCAGGCGTGTTCCATGCTTTCGGCGTGGATGTCACCCTCGTCACGCGCGGCGAACGGATGCTGCGCAGCTATGACACGGAGATTGTCGACCGACTGGTGGGCATGACGACCGCCAAGGGCATTGATGTGCGCTTCAACTTCCCGCTGAAGAGCATCGCCCGGCAGGCCGATGGCAGTCTGCTGGTCGATGGCGGGGATCAGGGGAGGATCGAGACTGATCTGGTGTTGTTCGCCACGGGCCGCGTCCCCAAGACCGAAGGACTGGGACTGAAAGCCGCAGGCGTCGCGCTCGACAAGGATGGCGCAGTGGTTGTGGATGCAAACAACCGCACCAATGTGCCGAGCATCTATGCCGTGGGCGATGTCACCAACCGCGTGCAGCTCACGCCTGTTGCCATCCGCGAAGGCCATGCCTTTGCCGATACCGTGTTCGGTAACGCACCGCGCACGGTCGATTATGGTGCGATCCCGACGGCTGTCTTCTCCTCACCCCCCATTGCGGGCGTAGGGATGACCGAGGAGGAAGCCCGCACCGAATTTGGCGATGCCGTAAAAATCTATCGCAGCGATTTCCGCCCGATGAAGAATGTCGTTTCTGGCCGGATGGAGCGCGGTCTCTACAAGATGGTCGTGGCGGGCGCAGATGAGAAAGTCGTCGGTCTGCACATGATCGGGCCGGACAGTGCGGAAATCTTGCAAGCCGCCGCCATTGCCGTGAAGGCTGGCCTTACCAAGGCCCAGTTTGACGATACCATGGCGCTGCACCCGAGCATGGCAGAAGAGCTGGTGCTGATGCGCTGAGATGGCGGCAGCCTTTCCCTTGATTCTAGCCTTTGCGGCGGCCGCTCCGCTGCCAAGCATCGAAGCGATCCGCACCTGGCAGGCCCGCACCGTGCGCATTCACGAAATTGCTTGGCGCCTTCAGTCGCGCAATGCGGCCCACTGCCCGGTCACGCGCATGGGCTATGGTTTCACCACCATATACCTGCAAGAGGATACACCGCCAGACATGCGACAGCGCTGGGCAGACGCCTTGCAGATTGAAGGCCTCGCCACCATTGCCATGGTGGGATCAAATAGCCCCGCCGCTTCTGATATGCGCCCGGGAGATTCGGTTCTGGCCGTAAATGGCACGCGTTGGGGCAAGACAGCCGCCGAGCAGGCGCCCTTCGTGAAGGCTCTCAATGAACGCAACTTCCAGCCCAGCCTGACCATGAGCCTCAAGCGTGGTGACAGGATGATCGATGTGGCTCTCGATGCGCGCAGGGTGTGTGCGGGAGACGTATTCCTGATCAATTCCCGCAAGACCAACGCCAGCGCAAGCGGCACGAACATTGCCGTCGATTCCGGGCTGGAAGCCCTGCTGTCTTCAGACGATGAGCTGGCTTTTGTGATCGCACATGAATTTGCGCATATCGGCTTGGGGCATAGCAGCGCCGATCAAGCCAAAGCCATCAAGGATCGCAGTCAACGCTTTGCCATGGAGAAGGCCGCAGATGCGCTTGGCATCCGGTGGGTGTTGCGTGCTGGCTATGCGCCCGAAGCCGCCGCGCAGGCCCATCCCAAAATCGTCAAAGCCAATCGCGCCCCCATTTCGGGTCTGCTCGGCCTGCACGGCCCCTATATGGCTCCCAAGGCGCGCGCGGCGTTCCTCGCGCAGGAAGCCGCTGCCGCACGGCGTGAAGCGGCTGCTGAATAGGCTCGGGTCAATTTACCCACAGCCTTACTCTCGCGGCTCAAGCGCTTTGCGCAGGCCTTCCATTTGCTCACCCATAACTTGATCGACCGCCGGAGCCAAAGCCTTGCCTCCACCCCGCATGTCTCCATCCACGCTGTAAATCATCATGACCATGGTCGATGGCAAAGGACCGGAATTGGCATCCAGTTTCCAAGTCAACGTGCCCGTGACCGCCATCTCCTGCAATGGCCCCAGCGGGGCAGACAGGCGCAGCAGCTTGCCTTTCATCGCCTGAATCACCCGACCATGTTCAATGCTGCCTTTCCCCTTGGGCATGGTTTCACAGAAGCACCCGCCTGCGCGCAGATCCAGCTTCAGATTGCGGGCATCACCTGAATAGGTGTGGGCGGAACTCCACCAACGGCGCGGCTGGCCCAGCATCCGGTAAATCTGATCGGGCGTTGCTTGGATCACTGCTGCAATCACCAGCTTGAAGCTGTCATCCTCCGCATAATCCTGTGCGGCATAAGCCGGAGTGGACAGCGCCAGTGCCAATACCGTTGCCATAAACCGCTTCATTGGCCTCTCCCTTACTGCGTTTGCACCTCATCAAGGCTAATCGCAGTCTTGCCGTCAAGCCAATCGATAATCTCGCGCGCGGCGGGATGATTGTGCGCTCCATATCGCGCGCGTAGATGAGACTGCTCCTCCACTGCCATGCCCAAACCAATATCGTGCAGCAGCGGCAGATCATCAGCAATCATCCGGCCCAAAGCATCGCCAAACAGTGAAGTCGCCACAGTCTCGACGCGCTCAGCATCGCCGCCGCCGCTATCCAGCAGCGTGAGCAGCGGGATCAAGCCCAGATACGCCTGCGTCATCGGATTGATCTCGTGCCGCGCAACACCACCACATGCCTCCCGCCCCGCAAAGGGCCGCAGGTTGAGGTGCCGATACATGCGTGGGCCATCATTGACCGGGTAATTGTCCCACAATGTCGGCAGGCGACGCAGCGTTTCGGTGATGCGCGCCAGATGCGGTGCGGGGTAATCTGGAGAACAGACCTTCTCGCCCGTCCAGTAGATGTTGATGGCCGGATCGAGCCCCTGCCCCAACGCCTCCAGATAGCCCGCTGGCCGCGCGCCAAACACCCGATCGAGAATGGGGTCGTCCGAATAATAGCTGGGGCACAAGGTCAGGGCACGACCACCCAGCCAGCCCGCCACATCATGCGCAATTCGCACCTGCGTGGCGGCGAGATCGGGAAAATCGCCCTTCATATCATCAAAGAGCAGGGAGAGCGCATCGATGCCCAATTCGCATAACTGGCCGACGCGCATTTTCAACGCCGCGCGAGCGGGCGCATCATAGCCCTCATTGAGACCGAGTGGAGACAGGCCAACCGAAAACGCCATGCCGCGTGTGCGCAGATGGCCGCCAAACGCGTTGAGTGCTTCGGCCTCAGCCCTGGGATGAGGCTGCTGCCAGTTGCGACGCAGGAAACGGTCGGCCTTGGGGGCATAAGTCCAGTGCGTGAAACCACGCGTCCCCAGCACATCCGCCATCATGGCGCGTTCAGCCCAGCTGTAAGGCCGTCCGAAAAACCCCTCGACGATGCCGAGTGGCGCGGCCACCTCAGCCCAGAGTGGCGTCGATAGCGGCTGAAACCTCTGCGATGTCGGCCATGCCGTCCACCTTCTTCACCAGCCCGCGCGCTTCATAGATGGGCAGGATCGGCGCGGTCTTGGCGCGATATTCGGCCATGCGCGTGCGCACGGTTTCTTCATTATCGTCTGGACGACGCTTGAATTCAGTGCTGCCGCACGCGTCGCAAACGCCCTCCTTCTCGGGCTTCTGGAACGTGTCGTGATAGCCTGCATTGCAGCGCGCGCACGTGTAGCGACCGGTAATGCGTTCCACGAGCGCGTCTTCATCCACCACCAGTTCGATCACATGATCAAGCGTGCGGCCCCGGCTTTCAAGAATGGCATCCAGCGATTCCGCCTGTGCCGCCGTGCGCGGATAGCCATCAAAGATCACGCCAGTCTTGGGCTCAAGCGCGTCGAGCGCTTCGCCGATGATGCCGGAGACGATCTCATCAGACACAAGCTCGCCCGCTTCCATCACAGCCTTGGCCTTCAGGCCCGTCGGCGACTCCGCCTTCACCGCCGCACGCAGCATATCGCCTGTAGAGAGCTGGACCATGCCGCGTCCGTCCACCAGACGGCTCGCCTGAGTGCCCTTCCCCGCTCCCGGCGGGCCAAGCAGGATGATGTTCATTTAGCGGCGTCCCCCCTTCAGCTTCGATTTCTTGAGCAGATCGCCATATTGATGCGCCAGCATATGGCTCTGGATCTGCGTCACGGTGTCGATCGTGACGTTGACAACGATCAGCAGGCTCGTGCCCCCCAGATAGAAGGGGATGCCCGCCTGTGCGATGGCGAATTCCGGCACCAGACAGATGAAGGTCAGGTAAGCCGCGCCCAGCACTGTCACGCGCGTCAGCACATAGTCCAAATAGTCTTCGGTATGCTTGCCGGGGCGGATGCCCGGAATGAAGCCACCATAGCGCTTCAGATTGTCCGCCGTTTCTTCCGGATTGAACACCACGGCGGTGTAGAAGAAGCAGAA
>CALMZE010000138.1 GCA_937870585.1 uncultured Sphingomonadales bacterium
CCGGCGCGGCGGATGGTGACGCGCGTATAATCGATCACGCTGTCTGCCTTCACATCAAACGCCCCCAGCCGCGCCAGCGTGGCGCTGGCATCAATCTCAAAGCCCCATTGCCGCGCCTTGGCCTGTTCATAGGCAAAGACCGGCAGGTCATCGATGATGGTGCCTTGCGGGGCCTCAAAAATGAAACCGCTGAAGCTGTTGTAATAAAGCGAGCCGCCGAAATGATGCCCGTCGCCATCGCCATGCAAGGTCAGTTCCACCCCGTTAGAGCGTTCCTTGCGCAGGGCAGGATTCCCGATTTCGTAGGCTTGGGTGCCCGCGTGGGGACCATTGGCAAAGAGTTCCTCCGCTGCCGGAGACCGCTCGCTGTGCGCGGCGTTGAGGCCCAGCCGCCAGCCGCCGGCGACGGCCAGGCTGGCCCCCATCGAGCCTGAGACAGCAGTATAGCTGCGCCGCATGGCAGGGCTGCCCAGTTGCGCATCAGCATCCGCGCGCAGCTTCGCCGTTTCCACACGCGCGCCGCCTTCCAGCCGGACAGACCCCAGATCGAGCGATTGCAGCGTGAACAGCCCCGCTTGTGTGGTGCGAGAACGCGGCAGGAATTTCTCCGCGCCAACAATGTTGATCGTCCGCGTAAAGATTTGTGCGCCGGAAATACCCGTCCAGCCATTATTTTCCCGCTGCACCAGATCGACCCGCGCTTCCTTGCCCTTGGCAAAGAAGCTGGTGCCGATGGTGCCATCTTCTTCCAGCTCGTCATGCCGATAATCCGCCATGCCCGCCCGCAACCGGATCGCATCAAGAAAACCCGTATCGGGCGCATATTCGCCGCGCAGATCATAACGCGTCTGCCGCATGTCGAGCCGTACCGCCTCGGCCTCCGGGGCCGCCGGGTCCAGATTGAAGCGGATCGGCACGCCATAGCGGCTTTCCAGCCGGGAAACGGACGCGCCCAGCGAGACTGTCCCGCCAATATAGGCAAGGCCCACAGCACCTTCCTTCGTGCGCGCCGCCGTGTTGAGCAAGCGGCCCTTGAGGTCAGCCAGATCGGCAATATCGGCATCGCCGCTCGCCAGCGCCTCCGCGCGAAGATCAGGCGTCAGCACAAAGCCGCCGATCCGCATATCCTTGGATTTGCTGTAGGTGCCATCCAGATGCGCGACGAAATCGCTGCCCAGCGGCACATCCACACGCAGCCCGCCATGGCCTTCACGCGCAGCACTCGCATAAGAGAGTTCGGCATCCACATGCACCGGCCCATCAGGAACAGTGCGGGGAATGCGGCTGTCGATGACATTGACGACGCCGCCAATGGCGGACGATCCAAACAGCAAGGCGGTCGGCCCGCGCAGCACTTCGATCCGGTCGGCTGTCAGCGGATTAATGGCAACGGCATGGTCGACGCTGGTGTTGGAGACGTCAAAGCTGCCCACGCCGTCGGTCAGCACACGCACGCGCTCGCCCTGCAAGCCCCGCAGAACGGGGCGCGACGCCGTAGGACCGAACGATGTGGCAGATACGCCCGCCTGGCTGGTCAGCGTTTCACCGATGCTGGACTTCATCTCGCGCACCAGTTCATCGCCCGCGACAATTGACGTGCCAGACAGCAAATCCGCCTGCACCCGCCCCAACTGCGCTGTCACAACGGTCTCGCCAATATCCTCCTGATGATGATCATGATCGGCCTCCTGTGCCAGTGTGGGCGCGGCGACGGTAAGAGCGAGTAGGGAAACAGCCGAAAGGAAGCGCATGACATGTCCGCAGTATGAGAGGATATATCAATGCTATAGAATGAAGGTTACAACATATCAACAATCCGATTGAGCAACCGCGACAAGTAGTGCCGCGCGACAGGCGGGGCGAAATAGATGCGTCATGGACGGGAGGCATCTAATGCCGCTTGAACCAAGGATGCCCGTCCCCTGCGCGACGCACTCCTTCTATCCGCACGGAATGACCCAGCGTCACCGCGACTCCCCCGGTTGCCTCCAGCGCGGGCCGATCCAGCTTGAGTCCGCGCGGGGCGCAGCCAGGCGGCAGGCGGCGGTCGCTGACGATCAGATCGAGCTGCGGGCAAAGCGCAACCAGCTCTTTCCAAGGCAGCATCTGGGCTGAGCGCGTTGCGCCCACACGCCACACCACGCCGCGTGCGGATACATCGGCGAGGCACATATCCGGCCCGCACCGCGCGTTAGGCGCGCTATCGAGCGGCGGGAGGGCATCCCCTTCCCCCGCCCCATCCGCCAGTGCATTTCGTACGAAATCCCCCGCCCCCCCCCCCCGCCGCGCCATGCCCCCGTCCGGCGTGCGCACCGCCATGTGACGGCCATCGCCGGTGATGAGAATATCCGGCGGCGGCTCGCTCAGCGCCCAGAGCATGCCTGCGGCAAAGGGCAGCGCGCCCAGCCAGCGCGGGCGCTGCGTCCAAAGCAGCATCCACAGGCCTCCGCCAAGCATCAACGCGTAAGCCCCATCGGGGATAGAGGCCATGCTCGCTACCGCTCCGGGCCAAGCCGCGACCAGATGCGCGAGCCAAAGCAGGAGTGCGATGGCATGGCCACACAGCCACCAGAACGGCGCGCCCAACCCCACTGCGTCAAACAGCAAGGCCAGCGCCTCCAGCGGCATGACGACAAAGGTCGTCCACGGAATCGCCACCATATTGGCGAGCGCACCGTACAGACCGGACTTGTGGAAATGGAACAGCGCGATGGGTGCGAGCGCGAGTTCGACGACCAGCCCTGTCACCAGCAATCCGGCGAGCGCGCGGCCAAAACGGCGCAATGCATCCTCTTCATGATGCGCCAGCCACGCTTTCACGCGGCTATTCTCGTGGAAGGCGACGATGGCGGTGATTGCGGCAAAGCTCAGTTGAAAACTCGCGCCGATCAGCGATTCGGGCCAGAGGATCAGGATGATGAGCGCGCCCGTCGCCACCAGCCGCAGCGTCAGCGCCTCTCTCCCTAGCGCCATACCGCCGAGCACGAGCAGCGCCGCGATGCAGGAACGGACGGTCGGCACTTCCGCACCTGTCAGAAGCGTATAACCCACGCCCACGATCGCGCCGATGCCAGCCGAAACCGTCAACAGCGGCCAGTTGAGTGCCAGACGGTGGGAGAGAGCCAACAATCGCAGCGAGAGAAACATCGCGGCCGCAATCACCGCCGTGATGTGTAGCCCGCTGATTGACAGCAGGTGCGTTAGCCCGGAATCGCGCATCGCCTCTTCGTCTGCCAGATCAATGCCGCCGCGATCCCCGCTGGCAAAAGCCGCCGCGATGCCGCCGGGGCTGCCTTCGATCTGCGCCCGCACATGCGCAGAAAGGCGCGCGCGCAGGCTTGGTTCTTGGGCGTGCCCCCCGGCCTTGACCGGCCCCAAAGCGATCCCGGTTCCGCCCAATCCCATGAACCAGGCGGCGCGCGCGAAGTCGTAACCGCCGGGGAGTGCTGCGGATTGAGGTGGTGCGAGGCGGGCACGCAGGGTGAGGGTCGTGCCTTTGGCGATGTGGTCCGGGATTTGGTCGAGCTTCGCCGTGATGCGGATGCGGGGGAGACCTTGCTTTTCGCCTAGCCCTACTCCTTTTTCGTCATTCCCGCGAAGGCGGGAACCTAGGACCTCCGAAGCTGCGACTTCCTGGGTTCCCGCCTTCGCGGGAATGACGGCAGTGGATGCGGGAATGACGCGGCGAGGTGTCGGAACGACAGCAGACGGCCTCACAACCAGCCGCACCTTCCCCTGCGCAGGCCGCAGATCCACCGACTCCACCACCCCGGTGACCGTCGCCACGAACGGTCGCACGAACACCGGATGCGCCTTCATCTCCGCCCGCGCCCACACAAGCGCACAGCCCAGCGCCAGCATCAGCCCGGCCCAAAGCAATGCCTGACCAGCGCGCAGCCCTCTGCCCAGAGCCCCTAACAGTGCCAGAGCGGCCCCCACGCCGATCACACTGATCCATGCGTTTCGATCCGGCAGCACGAACCATGCGGCAATCCCTGCGCCGAGCACCACCGGCAGCCACAGCGCCAGATGATCCCGCTCTGCCTCCAGCCATGATTCGATTGCGCGCAGCCCCGCAACAATGGGGGTTTGAAGCCGTTCAAAGGCCGTGCTAGGGGCGCTCGCCATTCTGGCATGATTGGAGAATAAGCGCATGGGCGCAAGTGCCCCGAATCGCCCGGTTGTG
>CALMZE010000139.1 GCA_937870585.1 uncultured Sphingomonadales bacterium
GGTGCGCGCGGACGATCCGGCCTTGCGCAGATAGTCTTCCAGCTGATCCGGGGACCGCTTGAAGTTGGTGGCAACGCGGGCAAAAGACTGATCAATCTCCGCGCGGGCAATTTCGATCTTGTTTGCACGGGCTTCCTGAATCTGAAGCGTCTCGTCGATCAGGTTGCGAAACACCTGCAAGCGCAGCCGCTCCTTTTCGGCCTCATCAATGCGTCCGCCATTGGCGAGCAGCACCAGCGCGAGGCGATGGTCCACATCGGTGCCCGTGATGATTTCGCCGTTGATCACAACGGTTGGCTTGCGCAATTTGGGATCGACCTTGCCCAATCCAGACAGGTCTGACGGCAGGTTGAGACCCATGGAGGGCGTGGCGTTGTCATCGCCGACGGTTTGTGCCGTGACTGGACCAGTCGCAGCTGCGCCCACCAGACAAAGGGCTGCAATCAAACCGGAATTCTTCTTCATGTGCAGTGGTTCCCGAAAGTGACCATGTTCGTCCTGCTATCGCCGCTGCCCTGAACGAATGCTGACACGCCTCTCTAGCGGCCCAGATTCTTGAAGGAAAGCCTTAACAGGTAGGAGTTGCCGCGCTTTGCATCGCCAGAATCGTCATAGTCGCGCTTCCACGTGAAGCTGAGCTTCAGGCAATCATCTTCATAGGCAACGCCCAGACGGTGCCGAACCGGCTCAAACCCGTCCGACAGGGTGGCTGGATCGTCCTTCTTGCCGGTGAGATCGACGATGGTTGAGCCGAAGACAGACCAGCGCTTGGCCAGTTGCAAGCGGCCTCCCACACGGATTTCTTCCCGATCGCGCAAATCTTCGAGCGTCGGCCCGATATTGCGGTTCAGCCGGAGATAACCGAGCGTGGCGTAGGTCTGGTCTGTGCCGAGCGTCGCGTCGATTTCATTGCGGCGGATGGCGAGGCTGTCCTTGTCCAGCCGGTAGCGGTGGGTGAGGCTGACATAGCGGCGATATTTGACGGTGGTGCGCCCGACGATGTCAGACGTGCGGCTCGACAGGCCGGTGCCATCGGGGATGAGCGTTGCACGGTTGTTCAGGCGGTAGCTCTGGCCGATATTGGATTGCACGCTGAAGCCCGGCAGATCGAGCGCCCAATCCAGCCCATAGGTGACGCGCGAGCTGTCTTCCCAGCGGTCATAGCCGGGGAAGCGGTTAAGCGCGAACAGGTTCGAATCTTCAAGATCAACCGCGCGGGCATCCTCATTGGGCACGCGCAGATTGGGCGTGGCGGGCGTGGCGACCAGCTGGATGCGCGGCGTCAGCCTTTGTGTGCCGGTAAAGAGCGGCCCGATCAGCGGCCAGCGCATTTCTGCGGCGAGCGCTCCGATGGCGCGCGCGTTCCAGCCCTTTGTGCCCTGATAGAGCGCCGTCGTTGTCGCGCCGACCTGATCCGAATGATAAGCGTCTCCGCGCGCATAGGCGGTGAAGAGCAATTCCTGCCCCATGGTGGTCAGCCGTCGCATGTCCCATCGCGCGGAGGCAAAGCTGCGCTGCGTATCCTGCCCATCAGTGCGCGCAACGGCGAGCGAATTGAGCTGCACTTCCGCGCGGCCGCCGAGCAGGTCTTCAAAGCGCTTGCGATAATCGATGATCGGCAGCGCAACCGGCACCAGCCCCTGCTTCTCTGAAGGGCGCAGCGTCTGGAAGGCCCAGCCTGCGAATGAGAAATAGCTGGAGCGCGAAATGCGTTGCAGTTCGATGGTGTTGCGCAGCCGGTCATCGCGCGAAATATCATAGCGGCGCAGAAAGGTGCGGTCGGTCACCGCGCGCAGCGATCCGCGCAGGCTCCATTTGCGGGTGAACTGGAATTTGCCCGAAGCCTCCAGATAGCCCCGGAAATCGCGTTCCGGCGTCAGCGCTGTCGCGGTGTTGGAGAGGCGCGAGCTGTAGGTTGCAAAGCCGCCAACCTGAAACGCACCGGTTTCGGTGAGGTTGCGATATTTGAGTTCAAGCGCGGGCATCACATCGGTGTAGACGTGCGGCGTCACGGTCAGATCGCGATTGGGGGCCAGCTTGAAATAGATGGGGACTGACAGTTCAAAGCCGTTGGTGCGCGAATATTGAATGTCCGGAATCAAGAGGCCAGAGCCACCGCGATCATCCGCCGGGTGCGAAAAGCCGGGCAGGGCAAGGAGCGGCAGGCCGAACAGCTCCAGCCGCGCATTTTCATAGGAAATGCGGTTCTTGACCGGATCATGCGTGACCTTGAGCGCGGTGATGCGCCACACCGGATCAACCGGGCAGCCCGCATCGTCGACCACCCGGCACGGCGTATAGGCGGCGCGCTCCAGCGAGGAGACGCCATCCTTGCGCGTGCCGTTTGCGGCCACCAGACGCCCCCCATCAGACAGGACGAGCAGCAGATTTTCCACCGCGCCATCGCGCAGCGTGTCTTTCAATTGGACACTATCGCCATAGGCTGTGTCGCCCTCTGGCGTCGTTACGCGCACATTGCCGCGCGCTTCCACCTGGCCTGTCTTGCGTGTCCAGCGGATTTCATCGGCCTGAAGCCGGTTGCCTTCGCGCACCATCAACACATTGCCGCGCGCCACAACAATGTCCTGCTCGCTGTCATAATCGAGCGCGTCGGCTGTGAAATCGACATCATAGCTTTTGGCGGCTGGCTGTTCCGCGGCGGGCGCAGCCGCATCCTGCGCGGCCACCGGCACTGCCACAAGCATGAAGGGGAGCGCTGCTCCGGCAAGGAAACGGGAATGCCGCACAAAAATCCGTCATTAGGAATGGACTGGATCGCCTATTGCACCGGACGGGCTGGATGACAATCCGCCGCTGCACGCTTTGCCCCGCCTGCATGGCGGGCTAACAGGATCAGCATGATTCGAAGCGGACCCGAAAGCGGTTTCGCGCGCGCAGGAGTATCCAGACCATGAAGATCAGCTTTGCCACCGCCCTGCCTAAACAGGCTGACGCCCTTGTGCTGCCCGTTGCCAAGGGCGCGGCGGCGGCAGTCGCGGTGCCGGGCGCGTCCGATCAGGACAATGCCACGATCCGCGCTGCCGCTGCGGCTTCCCGGTTTGAAGGGGAAGCGGGCGGCGTGTTTGAAGCCTTTGTGGCGGGTGCAGGCGGGGCCGCGCGTCGCATCGTGCTGGCTGGCGTGGGGCAGGGCAGTGCGGAAGATCTGGAAAAAGCAGGCGCGGCGCTGGCTGCCAAATATCAGTCTGCGGGCGTGCCGACGCTGACCATCGTGCTTGGCGCGCTTGCGATAGCGCCGTCTGCCGAAGCCGTCGCCCGTCTGGCGAGCGGGCTGGTGCTGCGCAACTGGCGTCAGGATGCCTACCGCACCAAACTGCCTGAAAAGCAGAAGCGCAGTCTGGCGGACGCGGTTCTGGTGGGCGCAGCAGATGGCAGCGAAGCCGCCTGGGCGCGTCACCAAGCCATCGCGCAAGGCGTGAGTTTCACGCGCGAACTGGTGACCGAACCCGCCAACATCCTCTATCCCGAAAGCTTCGTCGCCCGGTGCGAGGCGCTGCGTGAGCATGGCGTGCAGATCGACGTGCTGGGCCGCGCGGAAATGGAAGCCGCTGGCATGGGCGCGCTGCTCGGCGTGGCGCAAGGTTCCGTGCGCGAACCCAAGCTGCTCGTGATGCGCTGGGATGGCTCGGGCGGCACGCAGCCGACGCCGCTGGTCTTTGTCGGCAAGGGCGTGACGTTCGATACCGGTGGTATCTCGCTCAAGCCGCCTGCGGGCATGGAAGACATGAAATGGGATATGGGCGGGGCAGGCGCGGTCGCTGGTGCCATGCTCGCGCTCGCTGCGCGCAAGGCCAAGGCGCATGTCGTGGGCGTGTGCGGGCTGGTGGAAAACATGCCCGATGGCAATGCGCAGCGCCCCGGTGACGTCGTCACCTCCATGTCGGGCCAGACGATTGAAGTGATCAACACGGACGCTGAAGGGCGGCTGGTGCTGTGGGATGCCCTCACCGGGGGGAAGAAAAAATAGGCGCCCGCCGTGATCGTTGACCTTGCCACGCTGACCGGCGCGATGATCATCTCGCTCGGCAATGAATATGGCGGGCTCTTCTCCAATGATGACGGGCTGGCGGAGCAATTGCTGGCGGCGGGCAAGGCCTCGGGCGATCCGCTGTGGCGCTTCCCGATGGGGGACGCGTATAACAAGATGATCGACTCAACCATTGCAGACATGA
>CALMZE010000140.1 GCA_937870585.1 uncultured Sphingomonadales bacterium
GGCGTCGCCGACGAGCTTCCGCGTCGCCTGGATCGAGCGCCGCTATCAGGACGGTTCGCTCGCCAGCACCGAACGCTGGTCCGCGATCCTCACCGTCGCCGTGCAGCCGCCCCGCGATGCCGACACGCTGCGGAAGAACCCGCTGGGAATCTACATCAACGCCATCAACTGGTCGAAGGAGCTTGGACAATGACACCGACCTTCCGCAAAGCTGGGAGGCCGGCTTTCCGCAATGCCTCACTCGCGGCTTTCCTGCTTTCCGCTTCCGCCCTCGCGGGCTGCGCGGGGCACACCCCACCGCCGGAGATTTCCTATGACGATGCGGCTCCGGCCGTCATCGCCGCCGATCCGCCCAAGCCCGTGCAGGTCGTCGAGCTGCCCAGGCCGCTGCCGCTTCCCGGCCAGTTGAAACCGGTCGGCAAGGACGGCAAGCCCGAGCCAGAAGCCGCCGATCCGACCGTGCGCGTCAACCAGGCCAATGCCGCCGCGCGGATGCAGCCGGTGCGTAACGGCTTCATCAATTCGATGCAGGTCTATCCCTTCGTCGATGGCGCGCTCTATCAGGTCTATGCCTCGCCGGGGCAGATCACCGACATTTCGCTCCAGCCCGGAGAACAGCTCGTCGGCTCCGGTCCCGTCGCCGCCGGCGATACCGTGCGTTGGATCATCGGCGATACGGAGAGCGGCACGGGCGCTGCGAAGGTCGTGCATATCCTGGTGAAGCCCACGCGCGCCGAGTTGATGACCAATCTCGTCATCAACACCGATAGGCGCACCTATCACATGGAACTGCGCTCGACGCCTTCGACCTATATGGCGTCGGTGTCCTGGCAATATCCGCAGGACCAGCTCATCGCGCTGCGCCGCCAGAACAGCCAAGCCGAGGCCCAGCAACCGGTTGCCAACGGCATCGATCTCTCCCGCGTCAACTTCCGTTACGACGTGTCGGGCGACCGCGCGCCGTGGCGGCCGCTCCGCGCATTCGACGACGGCCGGCAGGTGTTCATCGAGTTTCCGCGCGGGATCGGCCAGGGCGAAATGCCGCCGCTGTTCGTCGTCGGGCCGGAGGGCGCGACTTCCGAACTGGTGAACTACCGGGTGCGCGGCAACTACATGATCGTGGACCGGCTGTTCGCCGCTGCCGAACTGCGCTTCGGGGCCGATAAGAACCAGAAGCGCGTGCGCATCTCCCGGACTGACGGGAGGCCGGCGTCGTGAGCGAGAATGATCCCGACAAGAAAGAAGACCGCGAGTCAGAGGCTGGGCATCCTGTCGAGCCGGCTGAGGACGACGCCCGCCCGCTGACCGGCGAGCCGGTCGCACCCATGCGGTTGCGGCCCGAGCCGCCGCGCGTCACCCGTTTGTCGCGCAAGGTGCTCGCCGGTCTCGGTCTTGCCGCCAGTATGGGTGTAGGCGGGGCGCTCATCTATGCGCTCCAGACCCGTCATGGCGGCGATCAGGGTCAGGAACTGATCTCGACCGACAACCGCACCACGCCCGATGGCCTCGCCGGACTACCCAAGGACTATAGCGGCGTTCCAAAGCTCGGCCCGCCGCTGCCCGGCGATCTCGGCCGCCCGATCCTCAACGCGCAAAATGCCGGCCAGACCGTGCCGACGCCGGGGATCGCCACCCCGTCGGGACCTGTCGGACCGACACCGGAGGAACAGCGCCGGGCGCAAGAACTGGAATCGGCGCGGACGGCGCGGCTGTTCGCCGCCACCGAGACGCGGCCGGGGAACACCGCCACGACGCCGACCACCGCGACCGTGTCGCAACCCGATCTCGCCAGCCTCGGCCTCGCGCCGCAGCCGGCAACGCCCACGGCGCAGGATCGGCAACTCGCCTTCCTCAACCAGACCCCCGACAAGCGAACCGTATCGCCCGATCGCGTCGCTGCGCCCGCATCGAAAAATGTGCTTCAGGCCGGCGCGGTGATCGCCGCCGCGCTCATCACCGGCATCCACTCCGATCTGCCCGGCCAGATCACCGCGCAGGTGA
This sequence comes from uncultured Sphingomonadales bacterium, assembly GCA_937870585.1. Taxonomy (GTDB): domain Bacteria; phylum Pseudomonadota; class Alphaproteobacteria; order Sphingomonadales; family Sphingomonadaceae; genus Aquisediminimonas. Next base: position 2,002 of record CALMZE010000140.1, read on the forward strand.
CGGAGAACATCTACGATAGCCCCACGGGGAAGATCCTGCTCGTGCCGCAGGGCACGCGCGTCATCGGCCAGTATGACAGCGGCGTCGGCTTTGGGCAGCGCCGCATCCTGCTCGTCTGGAACCGGCTGATCTTCCCGAACGGGCGCTCGATCGTGCTGGAACGCCAGCCCGGTGCGGACGCAGAGGGTTATGCCGGGCTGGAGGATGGCGTCGATTACCATTGGGGCGAACTGTTCAGGGCCGCGGCCTTGTCCACGCTGCTCAGCGTCGGCGCAGAATCTGGTTCGTCGAGCGGCGAAAGCGACATTGTGCGGGCCCTGCGTAACGGCGCATCGAACAGCATCAGCCAGACCGGCCAGCAGATCGTCCAGCGCCAGCTCAATATCGCACCGACGCTCACCATCCGGCCGGGCTTCCCCGTCCGCGTGATCGTCACGCGCGATCTTGTCCTCGAACCTTACGGAGGATGACATGGCAAAGCTCAAACTCGGTCCCATCGCCGACGACAAGCCGGTCAAGGTGACGCTGGAACTGCCCGCCAGCCTGCATCGCGATCTTGGCACCTATGCCGACATCCTCGCCCGCGAAGCCGGGCAGTCACCCGGCAATCCCGTCCGTCTGATCGTACCCATGCTGGAGCGATTCATGGCGACGGATCGCGGGTTCGCGAAGGCAAGGCGTTCGATGCCGCCGCCTGCGCAGGGACGTTGATCCCGGAAGACTGATCCACTCGCGCCATTGAACGCGCGAGATCGAGCAGCCGCAGGAATGCCGGATTATCATTGCGCGATGCCCAGACGGCGCGGAACGGCAAAATCTCACCGACGATCGGGCGAAACACGACACCGGGAAACTGCGCGCCCGTGGTCGCTTCGCTGGTAACGGTGAGCCCGCGTCCGAGCGCCACGAGCTGCATCAGGTTGTCTCGTCCCACCGCCTGCTGCTGAATCTCGGGGTGGTGCCCGAGGTCGGCCAGACGCTGGACGAGATAATCGTGAATTTCTTCACCGGGCGCACTCTCGCTGACGAGAAAGGTCTCCCCAGCCAGATCACCGAAGCTGATTTCCCTGTCATCGGCATGAGCATGATGCGAAGGCAAGACCGCGAAGATGCGCTCCGACCAGAGGTGCTGGCTCTGGCAATCCGGCCAGCTCGTGAGCCCAGTCAAGAACGCAACGTCGAGTTGACGCTGCCGCACGGCGGCGACGTGTTCAGCGGGATTACCATCGGCAAAGCTCAGCTTCACCGCTTTGTGGCGCTGCCCGAAGGCTTGGAAGAGGTCAGCCAGAAAGCCAGAGGCCAGCGACGAAAAGATGCCGATTCGAACTTCGCCATCTTCCCCGCGGCCGATCGCAGACACTTCCGCTCGCGCCATCCCGATTTGCGACAGTGCCTTTCGACCGCGTTGAACGAATTGCCTGCCTGCTTGGGTGAGTTGCACGCCACCTGCCGATCGCGTGAACAAGGGGGCGCCAAGCCGATCTTCCAGATCACGAATTCGGCGGCTGATAGCTGATTCCTGTATGCCCAGTGCGGCAGCTGCTCGGCGAAAGCTACCGTGATCGGCAGCGGCAATCACATAACGAATGTGCCGAATTTCAAAGGGCAACGCAGCAACTCCGCCTCTTCTCCGATTCGGGCCAATCGCCGTCTGCAGTTTGAGGAATTAGGTAACTCTACTTTCATTCGACTGACTTCTCGATGAACCCGAGGGTGTTCGCGTTCTCAATCAACGTTCTCACTTTTGCACGATCTAGGCCTGATGGAACATCAGCGTCGATTTCCAAACGAAGTTTCACGGCGCTATTCGGAAGCGTTGTGAGCTGCTCGACGATCGCCTCGACAATCTGATGGATGTCCCGCGCTGGCCGCTCAGGTGAGATCATCACCGCGCCAATAAATCGCGTCGGCTTCTTTTCTGTCGGCGACGTGGTGGGTCCGCCACCGATGACTGGTTCGCCCGGCGTCGGCAGAGTACCGCCAGCGCCCCCTAGCGTGCCGCCAGCATCGGTTTGTACTGGCGCCGGACGGTGTGCGTCGGCGACATCCGGTTTAATGATGACACTGTCGCTGTCGATGACCACCGGCGTATTGCCCGCCCGCTCGATAGCAAGCCCCGCATAGGTGTCCGTTTTCTCGTCCCACCGCTCGGCATAGGCGAAAGGACCGGGCAGCATGCCGCTGATCG
>CALMZE010000141.1 GCA_937870585.1 uncultured Sphingomonadales bacterium
GCCTCCTCCTGGATGTAATGCCATCACGCGGATGTCTTCTGCGCGGCCCTGCTCAATGCCCAGCCGATGGGATTCTATGCGCCGGCGCAGATCGTTCGCGATGTGCGCGATCACGGCGTCGAGGTGCGCCCCATCGACGTCAACCGATCCCGATGGGATTGCACGCTGGAGCCGACCGAGCATGAGGACCGCTTCGCCGTCAGACTCGGCATGCGCATGGTGCGCAACCTCGCCAATGGCGACGCCGCGCAGATCATCGCCGTTCTCGTCGGTCGACGACCTCTGGCGCCGCGCCGCCGTGCCGGCTGCGGCGCTCGTTCACCTCGCCGACGCCGATGCGTTTCGGCCGGCCTTCGGTCTGCCGCGGCGCGATGCCATGTGGGCCATCAAGGCGCTGCGCGACGAACCGCTGCCGCTCTTCGCGGCCGCCGCGGCGCGCGAAGCGCGGACCGTGCCGGAGATCCACGAGCCGGCCGTCGCGCTGCGCCCCATGAAAGCCGGCGGCGAGGTGGTTGAGGATTACGGCCATGTTGGCCTGACGCTGCGCGTCCATCCGCTGTCATTTCTACGTGCGGACCTCTCGTGCCGTCGCGTCGTCACCTGTGCCGAAGCGATGACGTCGCGCGATGGGCGCTGGCTCGAGGCCGCCGGCCTCGTTCTCGTGCGGCAGATGCCCGGCAGCGCCAAGGGCGTGATGTTCGTGACCCTGGAGGACGAGAGCGGCATCGCCAATCTCGTCATCTGGCAGCAGGTCTTCGAGCAATCCCGCCGCGTCGTGCTGTCGGCCGGCATGCTTTCGGTCCGCGGGCGGATTCAGCGGGAAGGGGAGGTGGTGCATCTCGTCGCGCGCCACCTGTCCGACCTCTCGGGCGAGCTCGCCAGCGTCGGCGAGCGCGACGACGCATTCCCGCTGCCGCATGGCCGCGGCGACGAGGTGCATCACGGCAGCCCCACGCCCGATCCGCGCGGCCTGCCGAAAGCCCGCAATCCGGTCGACCCTTTATGCCGAATTCGGCAAAAAGGGTCGCATTCCGAGCCGGAGACTATGCTGATCAAGCTGCCTAAGCCGCGGGACTTTCGATAAAAGCCGATGAATCGGCTCGGCATAGTCTTGGCCTGCGCCTGGATCCGTCGCCAACCTGTCGCTGATATGGCGGATGAGCTACGTGCGCCCATCCGGCGAGAGCGACTCGATGATGCGGCAATCCGCGACAACGCCGCAGCCGCAGTGATCAATCATCCGATCGAGTTCTTTCTTGAGTGATTGTAGATCGGCGATCTTGCGCTCGACTTCGGAGCGATGCTCCTTGGCGATCGCGTCGACCGCCGCGCAGGATTGGTCGCGGTCGTCAGAGAGCGCGAGCAGCGCACGAACTTGGTCGAGCGAGAATCCGAGGTCGCGCGCCCGACGGACGAAGCTGAGCCTGTTGAGATGCGCCCGGTCATAGGAACGGTAGTTGCCCTCGGTGCGCGCCGGGGCCGGCAGCAGGCCGGATTTCTCATAGAAGCGGATCGTCTCGACCTTTGTGCCGGTCTCTCGTGCCAGATGGCCGATCGTTAGTGCGCGCGAATTCATGTCTTGACCCTATAGTCACTACAGACTGTAGGGTGGTCTATAACATGAAGGGCAATGTGGCGAAACGAGGCTATGAACAGGCAAGCATCCGTGGTCGCGTTGGCAGCCGCACACACCATCGCAATCGTCGCGATCGGCTATGTCCTGCTCGGCTTTGTGCCGATGGCGCTGTTCGCCTTCGGTTTCGTCGGCGGATTGGCGATCTGGCTATTTACGCGGGACGTGGCGACCTTCGCCGATATTCGCATTCCCTACTTTCTAACCCTTGGATTCTTTGTCCTGCACAAGATCGAGGAGCGAGAGCTGGACTTCTTTCCCGCGTTGTCGCAACTGACCGGCGTGCCAATGCCGCAGGAGGGATCGTCCCTGGCCTTGCTGCTCTATGCACTTGCCGCCGCATGGTTGATCGTGCCGGTCCTGGTGCGACGGGGACATTCGTTCGGGCACTATCTCGCCTGGACCTTCTTCGTCTCGATGGGCGTGATTGAGCTGGCGCACTTCGTCTTCCCGCTGTTCGAGGATCGTCCCTACGGCTACTTCCCCGGCATGGCGAGCGTCGTGCCGCTCGCTCCCGTGGCTTGGTGGGGCCTCTTTCGGATGACGGTCCCACCTGGTCCAATCTCCTGAGCGACAGCCCTTGACCCTGTAGTGACTGCAGGGTGTATCTGCTGCGTCACGTCGAGAATCCGAGGTGACACGATGGCTACCGTAAGCCCGCTCAAACTCCAGATCGAAGGCATGGACTGCGCCGCCTGCGCACTCAAGATCGAGACCGCCATGCAGCGGTTGCCGGGGGTGAGTGACATCAATGTCAGCTACGCCGCGGGGACGCTGGCGCTGAAGGTCGATCGGGACAGGACTTCGCAGCGCACGATCGAGAAGAAGATCAGGGCGCTCGGCTACCAGCCGGCCAGCTCGGCGTCCGAAGCGAAGCCGGCGATACCGACGAAGCGGGTCAAAGAGCGCTGGTGGCAGGGAATGAAGGCGCGGCTGGTGTTCATGACCGGCGCGTTGTTCGCCGCCGCCTTCGTTGCGAGCCTCTTCCTGCCCGAATGGGGTAGCTGGCTCTATGCAGCCGCGGCCTTGGTCAGCGTCGTGCCCTTCGCCCGCCGCGCGATTGCAGGCGCGCTGGAAGGCTCGCCCTTCTCCATCGAGACGCTGATGACAGTGGCGGCCCTCGGCGCTGTCGCCATCGGCGAAGCTGAGGAGGCCGCCGTCGTCATCTTCCTGTTCGCGGGTGGCGGGCTTCTGGAGGCAGTCGCGGCGAGACGGGCGCGCGCAGGCATCGAGGCGCTCGTCGACCTCGTGCCCCGCTCCGCGTTACGTGTCGGCGCTTCGGGCCAGACGGACAGCGTTCCGGTCGAGGCACTCGCCATCGACGATATGGTCGTGGTGCGTCCCGGCGACCGCATACCGTCCGACGGCGTGGTCGAGGACGGCTCGTCGGAGGTCAACGAAGCCCCGGTGACGGGCGAGTCCGTGCCGATCCTGAAGGAGCCGGGTGCCAAGGTCTATGCCGGCTCGATCAACGCCAATGGCGAGTTGCGCGTCAGGATCACCCATGTCGCCGCCGACAATACGATCGCGCGCATCATTCACATGGTCGAGGAGGCGCAGGAATCGAAGGCGCCGACCGCGCGTATGATCGACCGCTTCTCGCGCTGGTACACACCGGGCGCGATGGTGGTGGCCGCGCTGATCATCGTCGTGCCGCCGCTCGCGTTCGGCGGCGACTGGGTGACATGGATTTATCGCGGCCTCGCAACACTGCTCATCGCCTGCCCATGTGCGCTGGTCATCTCAACTCCGGCCGCGATCGCCTCAGGCTTGGCGGCAGGGGCGCGACAGGGCCTGCTCATAAAGGGCGGGGCTGCGCTCGAAACGCTCGGCAAGGTTGTCACCGTCGCCTTCGACAAGACCGGCACGCTGACGCGCGGCCATCCGAAGGTGACAGACGTGATCGCGCTGTCCGGTCCGGAGGACGACGTCCTCGCCAGGGCTGCCGCCGTCGAGAAGAATGTCAGCCATCCGCTCGGCATCGCGATCGTCGAGGCGGCGCAGCAGCGCAGGCTGGAACTGCCGGAGGTCTTCGGCGGCGGCATCGCCGTGCCCGGCAAGGCCGTGGCTGCCCGCCTCAAGTCTGGCTTCGCGTCGGTCGGCTCGCCGCGCCACGCCGCCGAGGAGACTGACATCCCCGATGATGTGCGCGACCGCATCCTTGCGCTCGAAAGTGAAGGCAAAACCGTTGTCGTGCTGATGGCCGGCAAGAAGGTGGAAGGGTTGATCGCGCTGCGCGACGAACCGCGCGACGATGCCGCTACAGGTATCCGGCGACTAAAGAATCGCGGCATCAGGGTGTTGATGCTGTCTGGCGACAACCAGCGGACCGCAAACGCCATTGCGTCGGGGCTCGGCATGGAAGCCAGGGGCGAGTTACTGCCGGATGCCAAGCTCGCCGAGATCGGCCGGCTGCGGGAGGCGGGCCCGGTGGCGATGATCGGCGACGGCATCAACGACGCGCCCGCGCTCGCGGCGGCATCGGTCGGCGTCTCGATGGGCGGTGGAACCGACGTGGCGCTGGAGACCTCCGATGCGGCCCTGCTCAGAGACCGCGTGGGAGGCGTCGCCGACCTGGTCGCTCTCTCACAGGCGACGCTCGGCAACATTTGGCAGAACATCCTGATCGCGCTCGGCCTGAAGGCCGTGTTCCTCGTCACCACGCTGTTCGGCGTGACGACCCTCTGGATGGCGATCCTGGCCGACACCGGCGCGACTGTTCTCGTTACCGCCAATGCGCTCAGACTTCTCGCCTACAGACCATCGAAGTAACCAGAACATGACCTTGCTCAAGACAACGCTCGTCGTGCTTGTCGTGTTCATAGCTTTCGCAGCTCCGTCGATCGCCCACGACTACACGGCTGGGAACATCCAGATCGGCCATCCCTGGTCGCGGCCAACGCCGCCCTCCGCGAAGGTGGCCGGCGGCTATGTCAAACTGACGAACGCCGGATCGGAGCCCGATCGGTTGATCGCGATCGCGTCGCCAATCGCAAGCCGCACCGAAATCCATGGATCGGTCGTCGAGAACGGCGTAGCCAGCATGAGGCCACTTGACGGCGCCGGCATAGATCCTGGGGCGACTGTCGCCTTCGAGGCGGAGCGCCTGCATTTCATGTTCATCGAGCCGAACCGCCAATTGCGGAACGGCGAACGCTTTCCTGCGACGCTCGTCTTCGAGAAGGCCGGTCGCGTCCATGTCGAGTTCATGGTTCAGATGCGAACATCTGCACCGGCGGCTGAAGATCATTCCGGGCATGGTGGCTCACAGTGAGCGAACTGAAGATCTTCCGGATCGCGGCCTGGGTGGCGGTTGCGATCGCGGCCGGCATCTGGATCGGCTTCAGCGGCATCCTGCCGGGAACCGGGCGGGTTCAGCAGGCTGTCTCGACCGGCATTGCCGCTATCGGTGGTAGATTCGAACTGACTTCGCATCGGGGCGAGACTTTCAACAATGCAAAGGTCGCTGGAAAACCCTATTTGGTCTTTTTCGGCTTTACTCATTGCCCCGACATCTGTCCGACCACGCTGTTCGAGCTGACCGACCTCATGAGTAAGCTTGGTCCGGCCGCGGATCGCCTCACGCCGCTCTTCATCACCGTCGATCCCGAGCGCGATACGCAGGAGTTGCTCGCCAGTTACATGACCTCGTTCGACGATCGCATCATCGCGCTGCGGGGGAGTCAGGCACAGACGGACGCGGCGGTGAAGGCGTTCGCGGCCTATTATCGCAAGGTTCCCATCGAAGGCGGAAGCTACACGATGGACCATACGGCCGGCGTGATCCTCATGAATGCCGAAGGGCAGTTCGCCGGCACGCTGGACATGCACGAAGCGCGCGAGACGGTGCTGGCGAAACTAAAGAGGCTGGTCGGTGCGTGATGTAGCGCTCGACGCGCTCGTAATCGCCGCAGATCAGGCGGGTCCGGCGGCCGGCTACCATCTCAAGCGATGGGGCCTGGATTTCTATGTAATCGAGCAGTCGGCGCGGATCGGTCGCGCTGCCACATGGCGCGCGTGATCCGGCACAGACCATCGTCGCCAGGAAAATCCCACATCACCGCGTGCCCGCCGGTGAAATAAATCGCATCGTAGCTCGCCGGATCGATCTCGTCGGGCCGCGCGGTCGACGACAGTAGCACCATGCGGCTGGGGTCGTTCAGCTACGCTCGTGCCGACGCATCCAGCAGCGGCCATTTGAGCGCACGCGGCTCCAGCGGCGAGGCGCCGCCTTTCGGGCTCACAATGCGCTGCTCGCAGCCCTTCGCCGCGAAGACGTCCCAGGCGTGCGTCAGCTCCGAGAGCCAAAGGCCAGTCGGCTCGGACGGATCGGCATAGTGGGCGACATTGCTGACAACATGAAGAACGCGCTTGCTCATCCGTCAAACCTGAGTGCTGCCGTGGCTCAGTCTTTGCCGCGCCGGACCGTCTCGACGTCGAGCGACCCCGCGGGCAGTGGACGCAGAAGTTCGCCCCCCGACTTCGTCAGATAAAGCCAGGCGCTCCAGTCCTGCAGGCGAAGCACGACGACTTGCCGGTTATGGATCGGTTCGACATCGGGGCCGGGCTGTGTCGTCAACATCGCAAACGAGGGCAGATGGTTGCCCTGTCCTTCGCGCCAAATGCCGGCGATCGCCGTGATCGGAGAACCCTTCAACGTGAAACGATGCTTGGTCTTTGGATATTTCGTGCCGGTGAACTCGAAGAATGCGCGCGCGGGAATGATGCAACGATTGCTGTTCGCGAAATGTCGCCGTTCCGACCGGAAATTGAACACAGGTCCGCCGCGACCGCTCGGCGGGAGGCTGAAATTCATCGAGACAAGCTCGATGGCCTCGCCGACCGCTCGCATCACCGGTCCGCGATCGTTGATCTTGATGTCGTCGGCTTGCGGCAGGTCGAGCTCAGTCTGCTGGGTCGGGATGTCGAGCTCGAGATCCTGCATCATCTTGCAGTATTCGGCCCAGCGGAGGTGCTGTTCATAGGCATTGCACATAGACCATCATTTAGGTCTGTGCCGAACCGAATGCGAGATGAGGGGGCTGGGCTCTCGGCTCCGCTGAAACCCCGGCTGCGCCGGGTTTTCACCCTTCGGGCGTCGACCCCTCAGACGCCGCCGCTGCCAGCTTCGGCATCGCCTACTCCGTAGGATTCCAGATCACCGCAAATTCGTCGTCGCTCTCCGATCCGGCGGCCCGGCCGAGATTGGCGAACAGCCTGCGTGGTCCGAACTCGGGCGCCGAGATCGAAACCGACACGTAGTCGGCGCCGTTCTCCTTGTTCTTGCGAATCCAGGCGCCGCCGATCTCCGCGCCATTGGCATAAACGCGATAATCGGGCTGGTCGCTGTCCGGCTTCTTCTCCTTGTTCGGCATGATCTTCAGCGCCGCCGAAATCGACAGCGTCCGCAGCGTGCCGCGATAGGAACCGTCGTCGAGCTTGTTGACGTAGCCGATGGCTGGCATGTGATGTCTCCCCGTTTCATTCCGGCTGGCATCCGGCCCGGCATGTGCGGCGGTCTTGCCCGGAACGTCGGGCCTGCCTGGGTCCGCGCCATGCCCAAGCAGCCGCGCCATTCCATTTGCTCGCATTCCGATGGCTCCCATGCCGACGCGTGCGCCGTGGGCGGAAGCATCCACCGCCGCGGCGAGCCGCACACCCTGTCGAATCCGACGGGTCACACGACCAGGCGTCCCTGCGACAACGCCCGTGCCCCGATGCCGATCAGCCGGAGGGAGGGTTGTGGACGGCGGGCGCCGGCTGCCGCTTGCGCCTCGCCGGCCGCAAGGGAGGCTCCGCCGCGCCCGGAGCCCGACGAATGCAACGTCTTGTCAACGCGCCCTTGCCCCCGGCAGGCTTCGCGGCCGGTCGGAGTCTTCCCGTCAATGGCGGGAAATGCGAAGCCAACCGAAGAAAGGGCTGGACATCGCCGCCGCGGCGGGTTCGGCGTAGTGTCATGGAGAAGAAAGACATCGACGAGCTGCGGGGGAAGGTGCCCTGCGCGTCCGTCCTAGAGAGGGCGGGCTGGAAGGTCGACTTGAAGGAGAGCACCCGCAAGGCGGTCAAGTACCGCCACGGCGAGGGCCAGATCGTCATCGTCATTCACGACGGGCGCGGCTGGTTCGATCCGATGTCGGAAGCGAAGGGCGACGTCTTCGACCTCGCCGAGCATCTCGGCGCGGCCGGTTTTGCGGCGGCTCTGCAGCAGGTCGCCGAGCTCGTTGGCTTCACGCCGACGCAGCCGGCCTGGAAACGCCCGGCGCGGACCAAGCCAACCGCGCCGCTCGCGCATCGTTGGGCTGCGCGTCTCAAGCCGCGGCCGGGCTCGCCGACCTGGCGCTATCTCGCCGAGACGCGCGCCATTCCCGATCATTTGATTCAGGAGGCCGTCGATCAGGACCGGCTGCGCGAAGGTCCGCATGGCAGCATGTGGGCGGCGCATACGGACGACGCCGGCGTTGTTGTCGGCTGGGAAGAGCGCGGCCCCGAATGGCGCGGCTTTGCGACCGACGGATCGAAGGTGCTGTTCCGTCTCGGCGCGACGCATGCGACGCGCGTCTGCGTCACCGAGGCGGCGATCGACGCGATGAGCCGTGCCGCGATCGAAGGCCTGCGCCACGATACGCTCTATGTCAGCACCGGCGGCGGCTGGTCGCCGACGACCGAAGCGGCGATCCGCGCCGTCGCCGCGCGCCCTGGCACGGTTCTTGTCGCGGCGACCGACAGCAACCTGCAGGGCGACGTGTTCGGCAACCGCCTGCGCGCCATCGCAGAGGATGTCGGCGCCGGCTACGATCGCCTGCGCCCGACGGACGATGACTGGAATGAGGACCTGAAGGCGGCGCGACGAATGAGACGATAGCGCGGCCGCTCGACGCAGAAGCCGGCGCTCGAGAAAAAAAGAGAGGCGGAGACCGCCGGGTGCCGCATGTCCGGCCGGCGGGACAAGGGAGCCTTCGCCCGCGTGCCGCGGCCCTTGCCCCGCCGGACCTTCGATGCGGCCGCGCCCTGAGGGTGTCTTCAACACCCGAAGGGAAGGGCAACCTCATGCCAATCTACACAATCGAGACGACCTATCGCCTGCCGGTCTATCGCCAGCGCAGCTACGAAGCGGCCGATCTCGCCGCGGCCTGCCGGCTCGCCGTCGAGGACGACGACTGGGACAATGAGAAACACGATTATGAGACCGCTGGCGAGACCTATGTCACCGGCGTCTGGGAGGGCCGCGACCCCGCCTATAGCGGTCCGTCCGTGCCGGCCCCCTCGCACTATCGCGAAGCCGTGCAGCGCAAGGCCGATCACTTCGAGGTGCTGCTCGGCCTGGTGAAGGTGCTGAGCGGCGCCGAGGCGTCGGATCGCGCCTACTGGCAGGACCGCGCCGTGTCCGCGATCGCCAAGGCCGAGGCCATCCTCGCCGGCGCCCGCGATCCGGACTGATCCGGCGCCGGCATCCACCATCCCCGCAATCCCGCCCGGCCTCGCCGGGCTTTGTCATTTTCAGGAGGCTGAAATGGCCAGCTATTTCGTTCCGACCGTCGTGCAGACGACGATTCCCAACATCGACATGACGCCACTCGAGCGGCTCGTCCTGTCTCACATCTTCAGCGCCGAACCCGCCGGCGACGGGCTCTATTTCTTCGCCGAGGAAAGGCCCGCCGAGTGCATCGAGGTCGACGCCGCCGGGCTGCGCGCCGCGCAC
>CALMZE010000142.1 GCA_937870585.1 uncultured Sphingomonadales bacterium
CGCCCGGAGCGAAAATCGGATGGCGGTTCCATGTCCGCACCGTAGTCGCAGATGTCGCCTTCACCCCGCTCGATACGGAAGGAACAGCCGAGCACCCGCGGGATGGCATTATACCAGACATATCCCGCGAAATCGTCGATCGGACGTACCAGCGCCGCGCCGAGCGGCCGTCCTGAAGCAACCGCGCGGTTCACGGCTTGCTCGATGTGGGTCTGGTCCGCCGGCATCAGGATCATCGGCTCGCCCGCCACCCGTTCGCCGATCGGAACGCCATCGGTTTCCGCCGTGCGCGGCGTCCATTCATGGAGCCAGGGGGCTGCTTCCGGCAGGGATATGCCGAGTGCCCTGGCGCGCTGCCAATGGGCAAAGGAAAGCCGATGGTGGCCTTTGCGGGCGATGGTGCGGAAGATCGCCGCCTCACAGGCTTCGCGCAGCGCCTCGAGCGCGGCCCCCTGCAAAATTTCCTTGCGCGCTGGCAGGACAAACCGAATTGGGCAGGTGTCGACGATATCGACCTTGGCATACCAGCCCCGGCCGCCATCGGCGTCGCTGACGAACGGCAGCCGGCAGCACACGGTAAGCCCGTGGAAGTTGATCCTGGGCTGTTCGCGATGGAGATCATATTTATCGGTGAAGACGCCGATGCGGCAGCCTTCCCATTCCTCGATCCGCACGGCGCCATGAAGGAAATTCTCGTACGGTTGCCGGTTGCCATCGAACCAGATCGACACCGGGCAGAAACGAGCCGCGCTCTTGACGGACTGTTCCAATTGCTGCGCCCACGCCTCGGGCAGGTCGATCTCGATTTCCGTGCCCTGGTCGAGCGAGGAAGGGATGACGTCGAGCGCCTGGCCGCTTTCCCATGCGTGCGGAGGGATCGACACTTGCCAGGCCGCGCCGATCGCGGCGGGATGGGAGCGCACGGTCACATGATGGCCGGCAAGACTGAACACACCCATGCCCGCGGGATCCTCCGATCGCGCGATCTTCTCATCCCAGCCGGAATCGCCGAGCGCCAGAAACTTGACCGGATCGGCGATACCGCACCCGTCGTCGCGGATGCGCAGCACAAGTCCCTGATCGGCCTTAACCTGGGTGATATCGATGCGCTTCGCGCCAGCTCGACGTGCGTTCTGGATAATTTCGAGGAGGGCGGCCAGCACCCCACCATCACTGAAGCGGCTGATTTTGGTGAGCAGCGACGGACTGACCATCGTATTGATTGTCGTGGGAAAGGTCATGGGAGCCTCCGGATTTCTGCGACCTCATCATCGCCCCCAAATCCCGCCCCCTCCCCTTCGCGGCGCGATTGCGCGATTGGGATGCAGCACCCCGATGGGGCACCGCGAGCGCGGAATGGACGAAAAATGGATCGGCGAGTCGGGCGGTCAGGCGGCGATGCGCCGATAGACGGACTCGCCGTTCGAGAAGCTGCCCAGGCGGACAAGGGTCGCGAAACGCTGCTCGAATTTTGGCCCGATCCGGTCGAACCATCGCTGTGCCAGCCCTTCCTGGCCGACATCGATATCGTCCCGCAAGACCACCCAATAGGCTATGCAACCGCAATATTCCGAGAGGCCGAAGCGGGCATAGCCGTTCATGGCGACAATCCGGTCTTCACGATCGATCCAGCCGTCATGCGCCCATGCCGAAGGATAGAGTGCGAGCACCTGTTCCCGAAAATCCGCGACGATGAAGTCCCAGTCATCCTGTGCGGCAAATTCATCGAAATGGCGGGTGCCGGAATCGTCGTCATCCTCGATCCAGCCCGCGTCCCACTGCGAGAACGCGACATGCGCTCCGCCGGGATGGGATACCGAGCGTCCCATGGTCAGTTCCTTTCGTCGGCAGACGGCCGCCAGGCGGGCGGCTGGGCGGCGACAGGTTCATCGGCCGCAGCACGACCCGGATCTTGCGGCACGGGTTCCGGCTTTATTGTGGGATGGAAAGGATCGGACCAGTCGATATGATCGACGATCCAGTCCGGCACGAAGTCCCAGTCGAAACACAGGTCGTAGCTGTTGGCGACAACGCTCCAGGCCGCCTCGACCGCGCTGGCCCAGCCCACGACGGTCAAGCGCAGGTCAGCCGTGCCGACCGCATTGCAGGTTTGGCGGATGGCCAGCGCCAGGGCGATAGCGTCGGGATCGGAACTGGGATGATCGCGCAATGTCAGCACGGCCTCCCAGAGGCAGGCAGCGGTTTCGAGACTATCCATCAGCATCGCGCGGCTTCGGTTTTCCGCAGCGGGCGCGATCTCAGCCTTTGCGCAGACGCTGCGCGGCCGGACAGCGATCCGTGATGGCTCCGCGGGCCGGGAAGAGACGCCGGTTTTCATGCTGCGGTCTCCTCGGCCGCGGCATGGCGGGCGTCGGCTTCCAGAGCATCGAGGTCGATCGGTAGCGGCTTGCCCGGCTTGTCGGTGATCACCACCACTGAATCCGGCTTGTAGAACTCGCTGCCGATCGTCGAGATACGAATGCGGGCCACCGGCTCGCCAGACCGCACGCGCTCATGTCCTTGCCAATCCATCCGGACGCGGCGGCCATCGGCGGCTATCTCGACGGTCTTGAAGAGGGCATAGTCCCCTTTGGAGTTTTCCGAATAGATCGCCTGCGTCGTCGTATAGATTTCCGCGGGTTTGGCTGCGCCATACTTGCCCTTGCAGGCCGCGACCATCCGCAGATTCCAGACGGCCTGCAATTGCCGGGCCTGTTCGGCGGACGGATTGATCAGCGGCACGGCATCCGGCTTACGCGAAGCACGCCGCGTCTTTTTCTCGGGCACCGTGTAGCCGCACCCCTGCATCAGGTCGCGCCAGTCGCTCTCGCTCAATTCAAGGGTGGATGCCGACGCGATATGCGCCGGAAGCGGGACCGGGCTTTCGAGCCGGAAGACTGCCGCCGCGATCGCGGTGCATTTGGGGCTTTCCGCGCCATGCTCGCGAGCGAAGGCCTGGATGATGACCGGGGTCAGTTCGCCATCATAGCGCGGCACGTCGCCCAGCATGGAACGCTCGAATGCGAGCCGGTGCAGGACGTGCTCGATCCAGCGGCCGCGGTTGGGGCCGTTGACGGCGAGCGTTGCCCCGTCGATGCATTGCTGCCGTGCGTCGGCAGGCGTGATCTCGCCCTTGTCGACCTTGTAGTAGAGATCATAGCCTGACCAGAGTTCGCGGGAATCCCTGTTGCCGAGCGCATGGCGGATCTGTTCGTCGGTCGTGATCTCCTCCCAGATCGCCAGCGCCGCATGGGCCCTGTTGATGCCGCGCTGAAGGTCGCGCAGTTCCGCCAGCAGCATCTTGATCCGGTTGGCGCGGACGCGCGGATCACTCTTCCTGCTGGCGTAATGCTCGGCGCTGCTCGCGCGGCCGAGCCAGTAGCCCGCGGCCTTCTCGGCCTTCACGGCCGCTGTCATGGCGGAGTGCATGCGTTCCTGGGTCTTGCGCGCACCGCGCTCGCTATGATGACCGACAAGGATCGGCTGGCCCATATAGAAGGCCTGCGACAGTTCGTCCGCGCGGCGCGCAAAGGCGTTGGCTTGGGCGTGGCGCTTGTCTGCAAGGCCCTCGAGCCGTTCGGCCTTCATCGCGGCGCGCTCGGCCAGGGTCATCTCTTCCGCCTCGATCTCGCCAGCCAGTTCGATGGCCAGGTCCTCGCGTTGCGGCGTCCACCTGGGCGCGACGAACAGCTCCTGTTTCGGAGCCCATTTGAACCCGGCCTCCTTGACCTGTGCATAGGTCTCGGCATCAAGGCGCGATGATGCGTAAATGCGGATCTTGTTGTCCTCGGGGCTGTAGGTTGCGGTAAAGCTGGTCATCGATCGTTTTTTCGAGCGGTCCGCGATCATCAGGTTTCGGGGCAAGGCGGTGCATCTGCGCTCCCCGGAATCACGAAGCCCGGCGCGATGGCCGGGCTTCGTGGAAAACGGGGAATGTTGGTGTCGGATGGGCTATTCGCGCAGGTCTCCTGCGGCTATGTCGCCAATCCAGCTCGAGGCTTCCTCAAAATCAGCGTCGTCGTCTTCGACCAACGCGGCGAGCGCGACCGCCCCGGTGCGGCCGAGCTGGCCGAGGCGCTGAATGGCTGCGTAGAGGATGGGCGCGAGTTGCTCGGCGGTCGCGGTATCGATGTCGGTAGTCGTCATGCAGATGCTCCTTGTGGAAATGGTGGGTGGCAAGGGATGGCCCGCGGCGCGGGCGGCACGACCGGCGCGCCCAACCATTCGCGCCAGGATTTCGGGATGGGCAGCTTCAGGCGCCTTTTCAGGCGAATTCGACGACGACCTCATTCACCGCGGGTTTCCGGCGTTTCGAGCAGCACGACAGCGATCGACGGCTTTTCGGAAGTATCGGCCTTGCGGCTGTCGTAGCGGTGAATCCCCTTCTCCGCGATCGTCAGCATATCGAACACCGGCACCGGCGATCCGTCGCCTCCGGGTACGGTCATCGCCGAATCTCGATATTGGATGTCGATGAAGCGCGGCGGCCCGCCTGTGTGGTATGGCCCGAAATAGAAGGTGACGCGCAGCCCCTCGCTGGTTTTCGCGCTGATGGTGAAGCCGCCGTCCGGAATATCGACCGGCAAGGTCGGAACATGGTTGAAGGTCGCGAAGCCGATGCTTTCCGCATCGGCACGGGTCATGATCGGCAGTTGCGACATGCTCGTCGACGAAGATGGTTTGTCCATGGAATATGGCCTTTCGGAACGGGTGAATACACCGGCTCACCGCCGGGATGATGAGCGCAGAAATCGGCCGGGACCCGGCAGTCGTGCAGACGGTATCCCCAACCGCGGCTAGGAACGCCGAAGCGCTTTCTCGTCTGGCGTCTCGATATGGACATAGCGCCTGCCGCCGCTGCGGCGTTTGCGAATGCGTCCGTCCACGAACGCATCGGCCCATCGTTGCGCTTCGGCCGCACGAGCGCCGCCAGCGCATTCATCGGCCTGCTCGAAGAGCGCATAGGCAAGGGCATATTGTTCGCGCTCCGGAAGGGAGAGCAATATTGTGGCGATCGGCAAGGCGCTCTCGTAGAACTCGAGCACGCGGCAACCCAGACCGCTGTGCATCAGGATAGCAATGCGACCCCTGCTTCCGATACCTGTCGGTCGCGCTATCTGCACATCATGCGATGCATAGGTGATCGAGACGCGGGAGGTTTCGGCTTCACCGCGATGGAAGACGCGATCGTCGCGATGGGCAAGCGGGTGCGCGAGAACCTCATAGCCGTCGAAGTTCTCGACCTTGCGAATGTAGTTATGTCCGATAACGCCCATGGCGGTCACTCCGCTGCCATTTGTGCCGTGGCTCGGCCGTCCGAGGCACTGGCTGCATCGAGGCGGGCTATCCAATCCGGATCGATGCAGGCGTCCTCCACGGCCCAACTGCTGATGGAGGCAGGGACGGGATCGCCATTGTCGCGTGAGACCAGCAGGAGATCATCGGGATCGGCGCCCTCGACATCATAATCGACGACACGCACCGTGATCGGCCTGTCGGCGATGATGCCCTGGACAAGACCGCCATCGAGTTCGATCACGACATTGGCTTCCTGTGGAGTCAGTTCACCGCCGTTGATCCGCATGCAGAGGCCATCGATCTCATCCGAAGTCAGCGGCTCATGCCGACCGAGATTGCTGGCGACATCGTCAAGGTCGGCCCCACAGTGGCATCGCTGGTGGTCACGCAATGCCGCAAGCACGGTCGAGAGTTCCCGATCGTTGAGTGCGAGAACCGTTACCCCCTGGAGGTCGGCCTTTTCGATCCACACATCGCAGCCGGCCGCATCCGCGAGGTCGTCATGGTCCATGTCGCTGATGTCGATGCCGAGCGCGGCGAGGTGACGGCATTGCGCCGCGATCAGCCCCATCTCCCAGCTGCCGACGTCGATCGGCGGCAGGGCCTCGGAATCGAGGTCGGCGCGAAGCTGGTTCACCAACCGGGTCGCGGCAATCCGGGCTTCGCGTTCGCTGGTGTGATAGCTCGTGATTTTGGACGGTTGCGAGAAATGCGTTCCGTTGGCGACGAAAATATCCATGTCGAATTCTCCGGATAGTGAGGATGCGGGATCGGTGCGGGCATCAGGCGGCGCAGCGGGCAGCGTCCTGGGAAAGGCCGAGATCAAAGGCGGTGAGGTCGGCGAACCGCGGCTCGAGGCGGTCGAAAGCAGCCGTCAGATCATCGATGTCGATCCAGGTGAAGGCGTCACCGGGATCGGCATCGAGCTGGAAGACGATGGGTGTGAAGGCCGCGGTCATCTCCGGGAAGCTGGCCTGGATGATCAAGGTTTCGATCCGGCGTCCCAGAGCGGCGATGCGGGAGGCAAGCGCGGCCCGCTCGGCATGCGGCATCGCGTAATAGCGATCGGGCGCCAGCAACGGAGAGATGCGAACGCACGGGAGACGCCCGACATGTTTCGGCCCGACAACCGTGCCGGTCAATGCCCGGCGTTCGGCCGCGACCTTGTCGGCAGGGACCAGCGCGCGATAGACATAGTGCGGCAGCGTCCCCGCGATGCGGGAACGGGTGACGATGATTTCCATGATGATTGTCCTCAGGCGAAGAGCCGGGTTGCAGCGGCGTCCGGTTGGGGAAGATCGAGGTCGCGGCGGATACGTTCGGCGAGCCTAGCGGGCTCGATCAGCTCCGCCACGGAAGCGAAGTGATTGCGGCCGCCGACATAATCCTCGCGGCCTTTGCAGCTACGAAACATCACCTCGTGGCCGGGGCCCATGCAGCCCAGATCGAGCTGGATATAGAGATGGGCGGCGTGAAGAATAATTTCACCCGAGCAGGCGCCCCCAGCCATATTTGAAAGAATCTGAAATTCGTTCCGTTGGAGGCCGAGCGCCTCGGCGAGCCGTCGCAGTGCGGCGCGGCCCTCCTGGTGAAAAATGGCCTTCGCCTCGCTGTCATAGTCGACCCCGCGCCGTGCAAGCGTCACCAGGATAGGCGTGCGTTCGGCGGCGCCGACGGCTTCGACGCAGGCACGGCGCAACTCGGTCTGGGGCGGACGGTTCTCGGTTGCTATGTTGCCGAGATGGCGCACCAGCAACAGGACGGCCGGATCACGCTCCACGTCAATATGGTTGCGATGGCACTCGTCGATTGCCTGGATCAGGACATTCAGCCCTCCGGCAAGCGTGGTCAGCGCGGAAGGGTCGAGCGCCTGCTGAAAGCGAAACGCGGCGTCATAGGACATGGGGTTCTGCTCCTGAGACCTGAGCGCATCATCACGCCCGCCTCACTCCTTCCCCCTCCCCTCGATCAGGCCGTCACCATTCGTAGCAGGCGAGCCGATCGGTCGTGGACGCGTCGCGGTCCAGGATCAGATAATTGCAGCCCAGTCCGCGCGCGAACGCCAGCGCACTGACAAGATCGGCCGGGAGATGCCGGCGGCACGGGCGCGCCGACACCGGTCGCGATCACGCGATGGTCACCTGCAGGGGACGCCGCGGTTCGAGATGGTTGCGAACGAAGCCGCGTGTGATGCCCAGTTCGCCGGACGCAACCTTGGCAAGCTGCTCTTCGAACGTGAGCTTGCGGGTCGCGGCGGCATCGCGTGCCGCCCTTGCCTCTGCTCGCCGCGTTTCCTCCCAGTGCGCTTTCGCCTCGTCGAAGGCCATCGTGCCGAGCAGACGCCGGAACGCATAGATCTCCCGAGGCGAAGCTGGAGGCCATGACGAGCTACGCACCGGCGCATGGCGAGCCCGGCCGGGGCGTCTGGGGGGCGGCAACACTTGTCCTTCGCCCGCCAGTTCGGCGGCAAATGCATCCCGAAGACGATAGGCGCTCGATGCGCCGATCACGAGTTCGCGCGCGGCGCGCTGGACGGGCACGTGATCGAGCAGCATCGCGCGCAGAAGGTCTTTCTGCTCATCGGTGACGAAACGGGCGCTCTGGGCATGAACATGCCGGACCCCGGCGGCATCGCATCCGGGGAGCGTTTCTCCCTTGCGGCGCAGGCGCCGCAAAAGCCGGGCCCTGATGCGCGTGCAGCTCGTCCGCGACACGCCGGTGCGATCGGCGATCTTCTGAGTGCCAAGCCCCTGCAGGAAGAGGTCCTCGACCTTTCTGCGCTTCGCCGGCGACAGCTTCACGCCACTATAGGCCTGACCGCCGCCCGGCGGCGGCAGCGGTGCCTTGCCGCGGGCAAGCAGTTCACGGTTATACCGGCGGCGCTGCTCGGATACGCAGGCCGCCGACACGCCAAGACGCAACTGGATGTCGATGCCCTTGTAACCCTTCTTCAAGGCATAGCGCAGCCGCTCGATGCCCTCGGCCGTCAGGCGGCCATGCTGATCGCGCTCTGCGGGACGATATCCACGCCGGACACAAAGGGCGATCGTCACCGCATTGCAGGCGCTGGCTTCGCAGATACCGAAATGTTTGCCGATGGCGCTGAACGACCAGTTCTCGACCTCGCGCAGTCGGATGGCTTCGTCGAGATCCCCGCCACCAAGGCGCGGTCTGGGCGCGGCATTTCTATGGGCTGTCTTCAGGCCGAGCTTGTGGGCCTTGACCTGCAAGGCATGGATGCTTCGGCCCGGCAGCCGCTGCGCAACGCTATGCCCTTCGGCCGGATACCAGGCGCGCAGCGTAGCGATTTCCTGCGCCGTCCATGGCGCGGATCTGGGAGTGGTCATGGGGAACGTCTCCGAAGAAGGGAGAGCCCACGCCGCGCAAAACCGGGGTGTGGTGGTCCGTGGCCCATTTGGACACACGCGCCTGCTCCCTTCCCTACTTCCCCCTTCACTCCCTATGGCCGCACGGGGCGGGGGAGATTGCTCGGCCGCGTTCGCCGTCGCGATGTTCGCCATCGCCCTGAGCGGCCACCTTGCGCGAAAGGCTGTCGGCATCTCCGTGCGGTTTTACCTTGCGACCGCCATCCCCTGGAAACCTGGTCGAGCAATGGCCGGGTAAGCCAGTGTCGCGATGGCAATCTCCCCTTTCCTCACATGGATTTCAGGAAAAGATTTCGGATAGTGGGAACGCGGATGGCGGTTTTCTGAAACCGGCAGGAGACTGTGCCGCCGCATCGCCAAACCGAGGACGGACGGAAAGCCCAAGCGTTTACGGCGCGCCTCGAACGAGTTGCAAATCCAGGGACAGCCGCTCCGCTACCTCCTTCCGGTTCAGCCCGAGCCTGCGAGCAATCTGGCTGATGGTGAGGCCGTTCAGCCGATGGAGATAGAGCACGCGCTCGGTGAAATGGGGCAGCGTCTCGATCATATCCCATATCTCGCCGTCCTGCTCCGGATCGGCGTGCGTGCCCATCGTCCTTTCCATGATTGCCTGCAGTGCGATCGCGCCTTCGTCGTCATGGTGCGCGACCATGATGGCCAGCACCTGCTCCATCATTTCCAACGCGCGATCCCGCTCCGGGCCGGCTGCGATGATGTTCGAATGCCGCATGATTCACCTCCAGGTGCCAGAGGCCAGCAGCATAGGTCGCCTATAACATGTCCGCACGTGCAACTGTTTTCAAATCGCAAACTATCTTGGGAATTTTCTTACCAGAGGCTTGTGCGGACAGCGCCTCCTCATCGGACATTTTAAGCGAATGATCTGAACGGATCGCTTGCCGCCTATCTGTCAAGCCCGCGCCATGTATTCCCGGTTCGTGAACGAACGTGGGGCGTATCTCAAATTTCCGGGGCCTCGGCTCGGATGTCATCATACGAATGGCCCCGATGCGGCATTCACGTCGAACGCGAATGCAATTGACCGGTGTATCGCGCACCAGGCGCCTACAATTGACCCGCTGATCTCAATTCACGTTCAAGTGTCGCAAAAGGCAATATGAGGGTCAGCGGTTTGTCGTGCAGTGTTATGGCGCCATAGCTGGCATACCATGCGGCAGCCCGCTCGTTCTTGGCGTCGATGATCAGCATCACCCCGCCGACTTCTGCCGCGACGCGAATGCATCTGCGGCCGATGGCGCCAAGAAGTTGCCCCCCAAGCCCGTTCCCCTGCACCCGAATATCGGTTGCAAGCCGCGCGAGCCGGAAACCGGGCACTTCATGCCTGGCGAGGCCCCGCCTCGCAAGTTCGGGCGTGTCGGCATGGTCCATGCTGCCAGGAGCGATGCTGTAGAAACCGAGAATCGTCTTGTTGTCGGTGTCGTCGACGGCAAGGAACGTCTTGGCCCCGCCCAGCTCATGGCTTTGCCGGGCATAGCGCCGCAAGAAGATGTTCAGATCATTGTCACCGCAGTCGAAGGAAGCTCGGTCATGCGCTTTTGCGATCGCGTCCTCGTGCCAGGACGGAAGTCTCATGCGAGCTTGGGCATCGCGGCGATGGCAGCGCGCAATTTTGCATTCGCCGGAGGGGGATTTTCGAGCAGATCGAGAACGAGCAGGCTGTCCCGTTCGCTCAGCTTGGTCCGCTCCGCCTCTTCGATTACGCTCTCGGCCTCGCGCAGCGCCGAACCGGTGACAAAGGTCGTCAGATCGGTATGTCTGAGCGCCGCCGCCCGGGCGAGCAAAGCCTTTTGCTCCGGTCGTATGCGCAGGCTCATGCGCCTATTGTCTTCCACCACAGCTCGCGGCATTGCACGCCTCCGTTTGTACAGTTTCAATTAGTACATGATCGAATAGTGCCCCGTCAAGAATGTACGCCTTGAAAGCGCACAATGGAAATTGGCCAGCCCAGGGTGAGCCCATCTCAATCCCTTTCCATGGCTCAAGCAGCTGGTGCCGACCGACACGACCGCTATTGTCGCATTGCCAACGTCGCCAGGAGTGCGCGCGGAATCGTCCCGTCCAATGGTCGAGACCGTCATGCCGCTTGCGGAACCGCACTTTCGTTGCCGAAAGGCGGTGCCAAGGTTGCGTCCTCGTCATTCCCCGGCTCGAATTCGCCCTTCGTCGTCGCCAGATCGGCCTCCAGTTCCGCGAGTTCCCGCAGCTTGTCTTCCAGCAAGGCTGCATCGGGAAATTCCTGGCCGAGACGCGCCTCGAAAGCCGGAAGGCGCCGCTCGTTCGCTTCGAGATCGGCCTGGACGGCCGCAAGATCAGCGTCGAGATTGAGAATGGAGGATTCGAGCCGGCCCAACGCCGTGGTCCATCGCGTCCTGTCGGATACTTCGAACGCATTGCGCTCGCCGTGGTGCAGTGCCGCGACGGACGTGCGGATACCGCGCTCGCCATCATCGTCGACAGCCTCGTAGCCTGAGAGCTCCACATCGATGCCGTTGACGGTGCCGAGCAACTGGCGTGCCCGGCCGCCGTGCAGCCGCAACTCGAAGGCCTGCCGCAGGATGCGTTCGCCGGCGGCCTTGCGGTCGGTGACCATGGTGCCGCCGCAATCGAACAGAACCTCGTCGTGACGCGGAAGAACCCGGCGCGCGATATCGGCTTCCAGCTTCGCGATCAGACTGGAGCCGTCGATGATGGCGTCCGCGGTTCGCTTGATGGTCCTGCGGATATTATACTGGTCGTCGATATGCGCGTCGCGCAGGCGCTCGAGCCTTGCGACCTCGGCATCGAGCCCAGCCTTGCGCATCAGGCGATCGTCGCCGGACGCCAGCGCCTTTGCGAGCGCGAACTGATTGACGTTGGAGCCGACATCCTCGATCCGGCGAATGGAGCGATCACCCGACATCGCCATGTTGATGAAGCGGGCTTTTCTTTCGAGCATCTGCCAGTTGGTCGCGTCCATCGAGCCACTGGTCGCGTAGCCGTATAGCTCGATTTCGTCGTTCTGGTTGCCCTGGCGCTCGATCCGGCCTTCGCGCTGCTCGATATCGGAGGGTATCCAGGGAACATCGAGATGATGCAGGGCCTTGAGGCGTTGCTGCGCGTTGACGCCCGTTCCCATGGTGGGCGTGGACCCGATGAGGATGCGCTTGCGCCCCTGATTGAGGTCGTTGAACAGGCGCTGCTTCGCGCTGTTCTTCTTGTAATGCTGCATGAAGGCGATCTGATCGGCCGGTATGCCCATCTCGATCAGCTGCTCGCGGATCCAGACATAGGCGGAGAAGCCGCGTGTCTCGATGGCGTTCTCGGTGCCGAGATCGGAGAAGATCATCTGCACGGCGCCGGGCAGCGGATAAGGTCGCCCGGTTTCCGGATCGGTGTAGCGATTGCCGCTCGTATCGCGCCAGATACTGTAGACATTCTCGATCAGGAGATTGAGCTTGTTGCCCTCCTCGTTCCCCATCATGGGATCGACGAAGCGGAGATCGATCGCCGAATGCCGCCCGTCGGTAATCACCGAAAGGAGGATATCATCGCCCTTCTGGGGGCGCCCGCTGCGGTTCTCGATCGCCTTGATGCGTCCGGCGAGCACCTTCTGATAGGCCTTGAAGGGCGCCCCGGACTGGGCGACGATGATCTTGCGCTTGCCGCCCTTGATGGTGGGCAGCCGGACATATTGGCGCAAATCGTCCTTGAGCACGACGTCGGCGACGCTACGATACATCGCCATCAAGTCGGCGACGTTGACGAATTCGCAGAAGCGCGTGACC
Source organism: uncultured Sphingomonadales bacterium (assembly GCA_937870585.1). Lineage (GTDB taxonomy): Bacteria > Pseudomonadota > Alphaproteobacteria > Sphingomonadales > Sphingomonadaceae > Aquisediminimonas. The sequence goes on from CALMZE010000142.1 coordinate 12,470, forward strand.
GGCTTGTAGCTGCCGCTCGGCTGGAGTTCGAGTTCGGTGCGTGTGTCGCCGAAGTTCGCGGCCCAGGCGTCGAACTCATGCAAGCCCTTGGCCTGTAGCTCATCGGGCTGCATGAAGCGCTGCAGCGTATACATTTCGCCCAGCGTGTTGGTAATGGGCGTGCCCGACGACAGGATCAGTTCGCGGCCGGGATTGATGCCGGCAAGGTATCGACCCTTGACGAACAGATCCCATGCCCGCTGCGAGCCGGCCGGGTCGACGCCCTTGAGGTCGCCAAGATTGGTCGCAAAGGTGAGCTTGCGAAACTGCTGGGCCTCGTCGACCAGGATCTGGTCGATGCCGATCTCGCCGATATGGACAAGGTCGTCCTTGCGGGACTGCAGATTCTCAAGCCGCCGCTGGAGCCCCTCCTTGAGGCGCTCGACCCGCTTGCGCGAGACGCGATCGTCATTGTCGATGCCCGCGATCAGCCCCTCGTAGCTGGCGAGTTGGTCTTCGATCAGCTGCTTTTCGAAGGCTGCCGGGGTGGGGATGAACTTGAACGCATCATGGGTGATGATGATCGCATCCCAGTTGCCGGTCGCCGCGCGGGCCAGGAACCGCCGCCGCTTCTCCTTGATGAAGTTCGTGTCGTCGGCGACCAGGATGCGCGCGGTGGGATAGAGCATCAGGAACTCACGCGCGATCTGCGCGAGGCAATGATTGGGCACCGCCATCATCGGCTTGTTGGCAAGGCCGAGACGGCGTTGCTCCATCACGGCGGCGCACAGGCTGAAGGTTTTGCCCGCGCCGACGCTATGGGCGACATAGGTCGAGCCTGCGGCGACGATCCGCCAGACGACGCGCTTCTGGTGATCGCGCATCTGGATGGCGGTCGACGCGCCGGGCAGCGTCAGATGCTTGCCGTTGAAGGTCCGGGGAACGAGGTTGTTATAGGCGTCGTTGTAAATCCGGACCAGGCGGTCGGCGCGTTCACTGTCCTGCCACACCCAAGTTTCGAAGGTCGACTTGATCTTCGCAAGCTTCTCTTTCGCGGCTTCGGTGTCGGTGACATTGAGCTCGCGGCGCTCCGAACCGTCAGCTTCGCGGTGAACATCGTAGATCTTGGGGATATGAGAATTGAGGGCATCTTCGAGCAGGTCGGCCGCGCCTCGGCGCGCCGTGCCCCAGGTCGAGGTGGAACTGACATGTCCCGCGAACGGGGCCTTGTCGACAGTCCAGCTCGCAATATCGACGGTATGAAAGATGGTGGTCTCGACCTCCATGATTTCCACGACGAAGGTTTCGATGACCCTGGTAGGAATCCAGGGCGCGCCGAGACGCGCAGTGATCTCGCTGGGTTTGAGGTCGACCGGCTGGACCGCTTCGAGCGCGATGGCGACGGCATGAAAGCGCGGATCGGTTTCGGCCTTCTCGCGGGCAAGGGCGAGCTTGGTCCGCACGGGGCCTGAAAGGGCCTCGTCCGCGGTGACCCAGTGGTCGAAGTGGGGCGTGGTGCGGACGGGGTCCAGATAGATATCGTCGGCAAGGTCCGCGAGCGCCTCGGCTTGCGCGACGCCGAGCAGGCCGGCGATCAACGGGAGATCGACGCGGCCGCGCTCGTGGAGCGACACCGCCAGCGCATCCTGCGCCGAGCGGATTTCATGGGCGACCGGCGGCTTGACGACACGTTCGGTGAAGATCGCGCCCGGCGTGCCGGTATCGCTCGCCTCGTCATAGGCCTCGATCGACGCGACCAGCCAGACGTCGGGATCGTCGAGGAAGGGCTGGAGGTTCGGGCGACGCTGATATTCCTTCTCGGCGCCGGTGTCGGGATCCGTGCGGATGCTGGTGATCGTCCGGTTGATCGGGCCGTACTTCCTGGTGAACTGCCTGTAGTGCGTGAGCAGCTTTTCCTGGGACGCGGCATAGGGCTGGTCGTTCAGCTGCGCCCGCAGGATCGCGCGCACCGCATCGCGGATCGGGATCAGCGCCTTGATGATGCTCGCGTGCTTGACAAACAGGCCAGTGGTGCCACGCCCCGATTTGACGTCGACGATGGCCGGCATCCCGTCGACGATCTGGTGCAGGACACCGCCGGAAACGAGATAGCTGCCTTCCTTGAACTCGGCTTCATCGGCAGCGGTCCCGATCTCAATGTCGAGCGACACGTCGACCCGGTCACGCAGCGACGTCGTGCGATGGACGGGGCGGCAGGCGCCTTCGTATCGGGATGCGATTGCCGACAGGGTGGTCGTGAGAGCTTGCCCGATGTCGACACCCGGCTCGGCGGCGCAGGTATAGTCCATGCCGAACTGGCCGCTTTTCCATTCATGAGCCCCAAGCACATGAGCGGGATTGTCGAGGAAATAGCGGTTGATCCGCAGCGGTCCCTCACCCTCGTCGCTATCGGGAACATCGGCCAGATCGATCCAATTGTGTCCGGGCCGGAGGAGATCAGGCTCGCGCTTGCGGAAGAGCAGGATATCGACGACGACGTCGGTGCCCGCTTCCTGCCGCATGGCCCGGCCGGGAAGGCGCACCGCACCCAGGAAATCCGCGATGCCGTCGATATGGCCGCGGGCCTTGGGATCGCTCTTGTCGAGCGAATAGCGCGAGGTCACGAACAGGGCGACGCCGCCCGGCCGAAGGTGCTCCAGCGATTTCGCGATGAAGAAATCGTGGAGCGACAGCCCGAGCCGGCCGAGGCTGGTCTTGTTCTGGATGCTGAGGTTCGAGAATGGGGGATTGCCGATAGCGAGGTCGAAGTCGCGCGGCAGCGACGCCTTGTCGAAATCGATGCAGCGGATGA
>CALMZE010000143.1 GCA_937870585.1 uncultured Sphingomonadales bacterium
GGCGCGCTCATGCCGCGCGCGCCAGACTGGATTCGCTCTCCCGAACGAACGACAATAGAAAGTCAGCGGCCTTGCTGGCGTAGCTCGCCGCCTTGAAGATCGCGCGATTGTCGGCGCGCAAGACGGCCAGCCACGAGCCGAGATAGTCGGCATGGCGCACGGTGGGGACGATCCCAAGCGCGGCGCACAGGAAAGCCGATGTCAGTTCGGCGCAAAGTTCCTCGCGGGCGTAAAGCGCCGAACCGAACCGCCCCGACTGATCGCGCGCCAGCCGCTCCTTGCTGCCCGTCCAGTGGCCCAGCTCGTGCAGGGCCGTGCGGTAGAAGTCGATTTGATGGTTGAACGCCGGTTGCGGCGGCACCTGCACATAATCGCCGCCAATGTCATAGTAGGCCCGCGCGCCACCGATGCGGAAATCCGCGCCCGTCGCGGCAATCAGCGCCTCCGCGCCCTCGTGCTGTTCGCGGGGCGGCAGCGGTGTCGGGTCGGCGGTCAGCCGCTCCGGCAACCCGTCGCACTGCGCGGCATTGAACACGACGAAGCGTTTGAGGAAGGGAATCGAGCGGGGTTCGCCATCCGGCGTCTCGCCACCTTCGCGCCCATCGTCGGGGGTGAAGCGGTCGGCATAGAAAATTGTATGCCCGCGCTCACCTTTGCGAACGCATCCGCCAGCCGCCAGCGCCTGCCGGAAGGTCAACCAATCCTGCGACGGGTAACAACCTTCAATGACCGCGCCCCACAGAATCAGGACATTGACGCCCGAATAGGGACGCCCCGAAACTGCGTTGCGGGGGAGTCCCGGCACTGCCGCCGCCGAGTTCCACGGCTGCGCCCAAGGGAACAGGCCCGCTTCAAGCTGGGCGATGATCTTCGCCGTCACCTCGTCGTAAAGCGAAGCGCGGGGTGTGTCGCCCCCGCGCGCGGCGCGCAGCGCCGCCTTGGTTCTCTTGGTAGCTGGGCCACCAAAACCACGTTTCCGATTGCCAACCGCCATCACAGCCTCCCTGCCCAAAAAACCACACCGACCCCGGAGAGGGGGGTGGGCGGCAAAAAGCGACCAAGAGGCCCGGCGCGATCAGGCGCACCTGCAAGGCTGTAACAAAGTGAAAGACCCGGCCTGCCGGGTTGCGCCTGAGCGCGGCGGGCCTAGCCGGAAGCGCCGCCCATCCCCCTCTTCGGGGACGGCCACGAAAACGCCGGCGCACCCGCGCCGTCCACAGTCAGTCGAAGATCATCGAAAACATCCCGCCGCGTAGCGGGCGAACAGGAAACGGCACCCTTGCACGGCGCGACGCCAGCCGGACGCCCTGCGCGCGGGCCTGTGGGCCAGCGGGCGTTCGACCAGGAGAGAGGCAAGAGTGCCTGCGGGTCAGCTGAAAAACGCCGCACCCTCAGGAGCGCGCAGCGCGAGACAGAGTGCGACCTTGGAAAATCCCGCTCAATTTCCGGCGGGCCATCAGGGCCGCCCCTTCACCTTGCGCCAGTGATCGTCACCGTTAGGCCGAGACTCCGTAGGCGGCTCGGTGGAGCGAGCCCGTGCAGCGGGACTCGCGGAATAGAGTGCGGTGCGGGCTTGCCCGCAGGCGTTCAATCAGGACTGAAGTAACTCTTGCCTGAAATCCCGGCGCGATCAAAAAAGGCCTGATTACGCGCCCGTGCATCGCCCAAAAGCGCATCCCATCCGATCAATTCTATCGAACCCCGGAATCCGCTCTGTGGCTGGTAAAGGCGTCCCCGACCATCGGCTGTGCGCTGCCAAGAATATGTCCACTCGTCGAGTTTGCCGACAATATCAGCCACGATAAAACAATGGAAAACCGTCCGATCATCGAGTTTGATTGGCCGCCCCTTTACGTCGTTCAATCCGCCGCCCTGCAATTGCCGGACATACCGCTCAACTTGCGTTTGGGGATTCTCGTTGTCGGCATAGCTCGACCGTCCGGGGCGTTTGAACTCAACCAAAAGAACCTTCGAGGGCTCATCGGTTTGGCGCAAACCGTGGACGTAATCGAAAATCAGAACGTCGGGCCGTTCGTCACTTTCGATAGCCTGCGACAACGTAGAAAACTCGACGTCCGAGCTGAAATACTGCGCGAAGGTGAGCCGTTCGTCGATGATCCAAAGATCGTGAGACGATGCTGATTCAACCTTTTTGGTGCCATCCTCAATCGTGTTCACGCGCAGCGGGCAAATGAACGAATGGAGGATGTCTTCACGCTGATATGAGCTGTCTCGCGTATCGTCGCGGACTTTTTCCAGGAGTATCTCGATGAAATCGAGAACGACTTTCCGGCGCACGATATATTCCGCGAGACTGCGTTGCTCAGCGTCTTCGATCGCGGCACCTGCTTCGGTGATTGCGGCTGAGAAGGCAGCCGCGTCAGCCTCGCCGCCGCGCAATCGGCTGAGAACCGATTTGATCTTCTCGGCTTGTCGCTGATCTCGCCGAAACCGCTCGCGCGCAAGATGCCCATAGATGGCGTCCTCTTTCAGCTCGCCAGACGGGATTTTGGCCTGAAGTTCGTCGGTGTCGCCGAAGGCGACCGACGGATAACTTTCAGTGATCTGCTCGATCTTCTCGCGCTGCTCGCCACCGAGTTTTTCGAGCGGTTCTTTCAAAAACTCCTCGATGTGCGCCGTGCAGACGTCGTTGATGATGCGATCCAGCACGACATCTTCAAACATGAACGCCGTGCGTTCCTGATTCACATTCTTGTCGAGGTATTCGCCGGTCAAAATGGCGTGGAACACCCGGTCGCCGTCATCGCCAAAATATTTCAAACCGAGCTTGCCGTCGATGCTTTGCGATTGGACGGTCCGGTCGTGTGCAATGAAGTGAACGAAATGATGCCCCTTGAGGTCGGCGCTCGCCACCTTGTCGCATTCCATCAAGGTCAGCAGCAACACACCATAATCGTCGGTTTCAAGCCGAATGTCCGCCGTCTTGCGGTGAACGATGTTGTCGATCTCAGCCGGGTAATGGCGGGTCTCATCACCGACATAGACCGAAATCTGCGGGCATTTTTTGCCGATGAACGTCGGCAGGAAATGCGATGTCAGATGCTGAAAGACGAAGCTGTCCCTGCCAGGAAAATTCGACATATAGCCATTGTCGCGCAACCCATCGAAACGGACGAAGAATGACGGGCTATCGGTCGATCCGACCAGCTCGACCTTCTCATTCTGAATTTGATCATCCTGCTTCAGCACAAAATCGAACGAACGGCGTTCCATGCCGTCTTTCGCCTTGAACGTGCTGACGACACTGATTTTTTGGAAGCAATCCAGCCACAAGAGCCGCCCAACGCCCTTGCCGCCAATCGAAATCTTGTTGTCCGTATCGGTTTCGGTGAACGCGTCCCAATTTTTCTCGTCCAGGCCAAGGCCATTGTCTTCCACCGTCGCCCACACCTGATCCTTGTTGCGATTGGTGTTCACGGTGACGTGGATCTTGCCGTCATGGCTGACGGTTTCGGCAAAGCGGTTTTGCACGGAATGGATGGCGTTGCTGATAGCCTCAAAGAGCGGTTGCATGGCCGCAGTCACATTCTTCGGCTTTGGCAGCCGGTCGATCCGCTTCACGATATTAGGTCTGAGCGACGTCATGCGCGGACTTTCCAAATTAAAGGAGATTTATGCCGCATAGCGCCCGTCCGCAAACTTCCGTGCCTGACCGATAGCGGCGAGCGCGTCCAGCACAGGGGTAACGCCCTTGGCGTTTGTCCCTTTGATGGCGCGGGCGATTTCGTTGGGGTGTTGGGGGGCCTGCGAGGCGGCGAGGATTGCGGCGACTGTGCTGACCTGCTCGGCCAGAGTTTTTGGCCAGGGGATGATTGTTGCGGGCGCGGCGGCGGGGGCGTCGCCCAGGTCGAGGGTGGCGTTGACTTGGGGGGCAGTGGCACCCGGCGACTGGAACTCGGGGCGGAGCCAGCGGATTTGGCCCTTGGCCTCTTCGGCGGCGCGGGTCTTGTTGAGCGCGACCAGGCGCGTGAGGATTTCTTCGTCGCTTAGATCAGCGGGCCAGCCATAAGCTTCGGCGACGGCGCTATCTATGACATCGTGATGCTGGCGGATAAGCGTCACAAGCCCGCGATCATGCACGTCGCGCTCCTTGTCAGTCAGCGCGCGGCCCGCTTTCAGCGCCTCCAGCACATTGTAGAGGCCGGTCAGGGTCAGGTCGTCATGCGCGGCCAGCACCTGCTTACGCAGCGCGTCGAGCGCCTCGGTCTCGGCGCGGATGTTGGCTTTGAGCGGTTCGGGGACGTCTGCCGGGAAAGGGAAAGGATCGAAACAGCGATAGCTTTGGTATCGCGGTCTGTTCTCAAGTGTGCCACCAAGATTCAGTTTCCAAACGATATGCGCTCGCGAACTCAGAACGCCCAAATGGAACGCATCGGATGTGCTGAACACGATCACAGACCCATCGAATTGATTGGCGGTTGGGTCAGCAAAAACGAATGTCGCGTGCTTGGAAACTTCAGATGTGGCGATGACCCGCGGTAGGCCAGAGATGGCTTTCCGCATCGCTGGACGCGGTTCGGCGAAAATCCACCAGTTGTCACGATAGGTCTTCCGCTTCAATTCCTTCCGGGAAGGGAGAACAGTGTTGAACAACCTCTGATAAATCGCTGGTTGTTCAGTCTTTAATTTCAGTTCTGTGTAGCCGAACGCGTCGATGACGTATCGATTCTGCGGTCGGCGCGTGATGTCGTTTCCAGCCAAGAGACTGGGCAGCAATTTCAAGTCTGCGCCCGCCGATGCCAGATCCTCACGCTCAGTTGCTGTTAGCCGAAACCCGTCACCTGCGAGTTTCACACCCATGAAGCACATATCTTGGTTGGCTTTCAGACCGGCTGACGCAAAGGCCGCCACTCCAACCGAAAGGTCAGCATTGATGTATCCACGTTCTTCGGCGCTGATCGACGCATTGCCGTCATCAAAGACCACCAACCGGCGACCCTCGTGAAGACCGGCGGAAACGACCGTCATTGCGACCCGAACAGCAGCATCTGTTTCGGTATCGCGCCAAGGATGATCTGCGACAACAAACACAATTGAAACCGGGTCAGGGCCTCCAAAGGCTGATGTGATCATCGCCTGTCCTGCGGATTGGCTGAGCGAGTTTGTAGTTATCAGCCCCGATCGCCGGACGTGCTTTTGACTGGCGAGTTTCGTCGCCTTGGCCCACCAATATGAAACAAGGTCGCTGTCACCTGGCAGGTTATCAAAAGAGCTGCGAAGCGCCTCAAAATATCCGTCGCCGAGGCGGTCACGAATACGTTTGCTCCCAATGAATGGCGGATTTCCAACAATGAAATCGACTCTGGGCCATTTGGTCTGCTTTGGTTTGACGTAACGCTCCACCTCAACCCGCGCATCCTCATCGGGAACCTTCTTGCCCGTCACCGGATGGAGCTTCATCGTCTCGCCATCCCAACGGGTGAGCGGCCTGCCGTGCTCATCCCGCTCCAGAACCTTCTTGTCCCAGCTTATCAAAGCATCGCGATTCTCAATGGTCTTCACGTCACGCAGCACCGGCTCCGGCGGCACCTTGCCTTCGCCATTCACCCGGAAATGCCATTGCAGATAGCCGATCCACAGCACGAGCTGGGCAATCGCCGCCGCGCGCGGGTTGATCTCGATGCCGAGGAAGTTTTCGGGCGTGATCGTGTGACCGCTCAATTCAGCGACGGACTGCTTCTCTCCTTCCGGCTCCAGTTCGGCGAGCCGCCCGATCACTTCGCCCTCCAGCTCCTTCATCCGGGCGAGCGCGACATAGAGGAAATTGCCGGTGCCGCAGGCGGGATCGAGAACCTTGGTCTGCGCGAGCTGCGCGTGGAACTTGTCGATCACGGCATGGGCTTCGTCAGCCTTACCCGCCTCGATCAACTGACCGGCGGCGGCCTGCACCCCGGCCCAATCGGCGCGCAGCGGCTCCATGATCGTCGGCATGACCAGCCGCTCGACATAGGCGCGCGGGGTGTAATGTGCGCCGAGCTTGGCGCGTTCCTTCCCGTCCAGCGCACGTTCGAGCAACGTGCCGAAGATCGCGGGTTCGACATGGTTCCACTTGTGCGTCGCCGCCTCGATCAACAGGCCGATCTCATCGGCGTTGAGCGCAATCGCGGTGGTATCCTTGAACAGATAGCCGTTGAAACGCAGCACGGTTTCGCCAGCTTCGCCAAGCACACCGGCCAAGCCGCCCTTGTCCATCACCTGCCACAGCGATGACAGGTTCGGCGCGAAATTCTCAGGCCGCTTCTGCATCCGGGTGAGGAAGTTTGTGAAGCTGCCTTCTGGGATGAGTTGCACGTCCTCGGCAAACATCGTGAACAGGCAGCGCATCAGGAAATCGGCAACGCGGGTGGGGTTCTGCTCGCGCTTTTCGAGGCGTTTGGAGAGTTCCGCCAGATGCCCGGCAATCTCGCGGGTGACGCGGGCGGCTTCCTTCGATGGATCGAGGCTGAGCGGGTCGGTCCAGATTGTCGCAAGACGGGTGCGGACATCTTCGCTCCGCAAGTCGTCAAGCGCGATGCGGAAGCGGGCAGCATCGGGGAACTGGGTGTATTGCTTCCCCGTGCCGCTGAAATCGGCATAGACGTCGATGCAGTGACCGACATCGGTAACGAGCAGGAAGGGCGGCCAGCCGTGGTCGATCGGCAGCGCCTTGGCATAGCGTTCGGCCTGTCCACGCGCCTCGACCATCGCCTTTGACCAGGTTGGCGTGCCGCGCTTCGCCGTGCCGCGCTTGAAGCGGGTGGCGGCAGTTTGGCCGAAAATATCGAGGTCGGCTTCGCCAGATTCGGCAGCCTTGCGATCGGCATCGCTGCCCTGCTTGGCCTCAAGCACAAAGCTGTGCCGCTTGTAGGCGTCGATGCGCCCGAAACTTTCGGTGCCGTCGGCTTCCTTCTGGAACACCCGGCGCTCAAACACATAATCATTGTGGGTATCGTCGGTGCGGCTGCCCTTGGGCGGATCGACGCCGATCAGGGCGCAAAGGCCGTTCACGAAGCTCTGCGTGTTCGCGAGTTCAGAGCCGCCGGTCAGCGCCCATTCTGCAATGAAGGATTCGAGTTTGCTGCTATCTGACACTGATTGTCTTTAGACGTCGAAGGCCAATACTCGCAATCGACAAACGGTGTGGCAGTTTCATTTGGAATCAACACCCTCGTCAACTGCAAGGCGATACCGCGCGTAGCGACGCTCGCCGCTGCGGATCAGCGCACCCTTTTCGACAAGATCGGCCAGATCGCGAGTAGCGGTGGCAAGTGCCGCCCCGGTGATCGTCCGGTAATTCCCGGCACTCAACCCACCTGCAAACCCATCCGGCCCTTCTCGGAACATGCGAAGCAATGCCTTTTCCTGCCGTTCGTTGATGTGCCCGCGCAAGCGATCGAGAAGCCGAGTCTTGTCGATCAGGAAGCGGATACGGGTAATCGTCCGTGCCTGCGCCTCGATGACAATATCGGCAAACCATGTCAGCCAAGCATCAATGTCGTTGCTCTGGCTGCCGAGCTGAAGCGCAGCGTAATTGGCTTTGCGGTGGCGATTGATCGTCTCCGCGAGCGCCGTCAGCGTCGGGGCGGCAAGGTTTTGCGCCAACGCCTTTTCCGCAATCGCACGCCCGATCCGGCCATTGCCATCTTCAAAGGGATGGATGCTCTCGAACCACAGGTGCGCGATTGCGGCACGGGTGATCGCAGGAAGCGGATTTGGCCCAGACGGCGCGCTGTCGTTGAACCACGCAATGAAGCGGGTCATTTCCATAGGGACGGCCTCGGACGGCGGTGCCTCGAAATGGACACGCGGCGCGTGAAGCGCGCCCGACACGATCTGCATGGCATCTTCGTGCGTCCGGTAACGCCCGACATCGGCAATATCGCGGCGGCCATTCATCAGCATCGCGTGCCACGCAAACAGGGTCTGGTCGTCGAGCGAATCTGCATGGTTGCGATAAACATCTGCCATGAGTTCCGCAGCCCCGGCCTCCGCTGCACTGGCGCGACGCGAATCCGTCGCAAAGCCCAGATGGCGCGCGAGCGACGATTGGACGCTTGCGCGGTCGAGGATTTCGCCCTCAATGGCGGAGCTATCGACGACCTCCTGCGAGATCAGTTCGATGGTCAGACCGTCGCGCTCATCGGCGTCGAGATGGTGAAGCGCGCCAATAACGACACCCGAACCTTTCAGGAATTGCTCTTCGGACGCGCGGATGCGGTCCGCGTCGAAGCGGAAATCAGGCCAGTCGGGAAGTTGCCAATTCCAGCGCATGATGGATAAGACGCCTTTCTATAAATCACGATATAGCATGAAAATGATTGATAAAGCGATAGTCAATCAATCACCGCAAAACCTGATCGAAGCTGGTGGCGGTAGCCACCCAAAATGATCTTGCCGATCCCGGCAAGAGATTCGGTTGCCGGTGTAAAGACCCGCACCACGCCCACTTTGAGTTCGCCAGCGGCGAAGCGGGCGCAATGCGGGAAGACGCGGGCAAAGGGGTGCTTGAGGCTCGGCGCACCTTTTTCCTTCACCCGCTTGGCCGGTGTCCCGATCAAGAGCGCCAGCGGCGCATCGGAAAACCGGCGCAAACGCAATGTCTCCTAAGAGCATCAGCGATGCGGAGTCAGCGTTTGAAGTGGGCAGGGCGAACCGACTGTTTCGATTTCGCGGCCTGCCGCGCCTTGGCAGTGGCTTCTTCGGCGGCGTCTTCTTCATCCATTTCGACGTGCATGGCTTCCCAGCCGCCAATCCCCATCAACACGCGGTCGGCGTGCTTGATGGTATTCACATGGCCATAATGGTTCTCGATCATTTTGACCGAGGTGCCCATTTGCTCGGAGAGGATATAGACGTCCACACCCTCGCTCAGCCGGAAGGTGGCGTAGGTGTGACGGAAACAATAGGTTGAGCGCGGGATGCCGTTCGGCCCCATTCGCAATCCGGCCTCTTCGAGCAAAGCCTGCACGGTGTCGCTGTAGAGATATTTGGCAGGCTTGCCGTTGATGATCGTGAACACAGCATCATCGGGTGCGGTGGCCTTGGACAGCTCACGCACACGATCAAGATATTCGCCAACACTCTTGGGAGCCACCAGCTTACGGGATTTTCCTTTGCCCTGAACGAACATCACGACGATCTCGCGCCCGTCACGATCCTTGGCGAGCGTGATGTCGCGCCAGCGCAAATTCTTCGCCTCGGGCGGGCGCATCCCCGTGTTGCACATGATGAGCATGAAATTGTAGCACATGGTTCGATACCAAGTGCCTTGGGGCGAGGTCGCCGCCCTGATCCACTTACGCCCGACACTGTGCAGCTTGCGATATTCTTCAATGGTGAACTCATCGCGGCGCATGGTTTTGAGTTTGGGCCTGCCTTCAAAACGGTGGCTGGCAGGGACAAGCCGCTTGGTGATGGCAAAGTTCATCACCGCGTTCAGCGCGCCCATCTCGAACTGAATTGTGGAATCGCTTATATGCTCGCGGAACCGCCCTTTGCCATTTTCACGCCGCCAGGTCGGATAAGCTGCCCAACTGTCCTGACCGATCAAGTGAATCTGGGTGCTGCCAACATAATCTTCGAGCGCCTTCTTGAAGGCGTTTCGGAGATTTTTCACCCGGTCATGGGAAACCTCGCCGGTATCGGCACGACGCTGCTGCGTCTGGAGATACTCTGCCGCCACCTGCCGGAACGGGCGATTGAACACGGCAACATCATGCTTCACCCGAAACCGAATGTCGGCATCCTGATCGAACGCGCGATCACGAGCCGACTCCCGGTCCGCCGTGTGCAGTGAAATCGTCTTGTAGCGGTCCTCTTTGGGGAGCTTGATACGGCAATAAAAATTGCGGTGTTCCACATCTCCGCGCCGGAAAATGATCAGGCCGGCTTTCAGAACCTCCTTGTCAATGATGAACGCCATAGCCAAACTCCACTGTGCAGAAACTGTGCAGTTTTGGAGCCAACGCGGGCGCAATTCCATAGCTGTGCAGGTGCTGTGTAGGAGATTATGCCTTATTTTATGAGGGAAATCCAATGGTTTGCTGGAATCCTGTCATCCCGACCATTTTCCTGTTTGAAGGCTGGAACTTCGGCCGTGGACAGTGCGGGGCACGCTCTTGCGCGCGGTTCCGATTGCCGCAAGCTGCCTTCCATGTTCGACCGCCTTCCCCGCCTTGCCGCGCTTGCCGTCATCGTGCTGTTTCTTTCCGTCTCGGCATGGCTGCTCGGCGCACCCGGCCAGACTGCGGCCGTGGCCAAGGCGGGGCAGTATTCCGACATGCAGCTCTACCGCGATGTGGTGGCGGCGATGCGGGAGGGGGCGCCCTACCACCGGGCATCGGCGCAGTTGCAGCGGGAACATGGCTATCCACTGAAGCCGTTCGTGACGATGCGCCCGCCGACGCTCTATGTCGCAGCGGCAAAGCTGGGCTGGCCGGCGCTTCAGTTCGCGGCGCTGCTGCTGGTGCTGGCGAACGTGCTGGCCTGGAGCAAGGCCCTGCCGGGATCGCTGGCGCGCGCCGAGCGGATTGGCGCCGCCGCAGGCGCGGCGCTGGGCGGCGCGGCGGTGCTGGTGCCCATGCTACTGGGTTTTACCGAGCTTTGGGCAGGTCTGCTGATGTCGCTGGCGTTGGCGCTGCGGCTGGCCCGGCCGGAGCGGTGGGGGTGGACGGTCGGCCTGGTCGCTACGGCGCTGCTGCTGCGCGAACTGGCCCTGCCCTTCGCGCTGCTTGCCGCCGCCTTTGCCCTGTGGGAGCGGCGCTGGCGGGAACTGGCCGCCTGGGGCGCGGTCCTGGCCGGATTTGCGCTGTTCATGGCCTGGCACGCCGGCGCGGTCATGGCGGAGGTGCGCCCCGGCGACATTGCTTCACCGGGCTGGAGCGGCGGACAGGGGCTGCGCGGGGTGCTGATGGCACTGGCCAATACCTCGCTGTGGCAGAACGTGCCCCAGCCGCTGGCGGTGGTCGCCTGCCTTCTGCCCGCACTCGGCTGGGGCGCGCTGTGCGGACGCGGCGGGCCTTTCGCCCTGCTGCTGCTGGCCGGTTACGCGCTGATGCTGGCGCTGTTCGCGCGGGCCGACAACTTCTACTGGGGATTCCTGCTGCTGCCCCACTGGTTCGCGGGCTATGCCCTGGTGCCGCGCGGGATCGCCCAGTTGTGGCGGGCGGGTTGGTCCTCGCGCCGCCTGTCGGACCCCCCTCCGCATCGTCCTTACACCCGCCACTCTCTCCCACCGCCCCGCTTTCCCCGCCCGGCCGCCGCGCGCGGGGGGCGGATGCCCCCGGCCCCCGGCAGGAGACGGGGCGGCCGACTCCCCCCCGGCGCGCACCGGGGGCCCGCACGGGCCCCGCCATTCCATCCGCCCGTCCACCGGAGCCGTC
>CALMZE010000144.1 GCA_937870585.1 uncultured Sphingomonadales bacterium
GATGATCGCGCGGCCGCGTGCAATTTCATCCCGGACGAATTCGGGCGTGACATAATCGGGGATGGCCGCGCCGAAGCTTTCACCATCGCGGATATATTCGGCAAGGCGCGCGCGGCCGAGGTTCTCGCGCTCCGCCACATATTCCATTTCGGGCGTGATGATGCCGGCCCTCGCATAATGCATCTGGGAGACGTTCGCGCCGGGCTTTGCGCGCAGCACCTTCTGGCGGACATGCTGGAAGGCGGGGACGCCGCCGGAGCGGTCCGGGCCGAGCTGGCCATTATCTTCGGGACGGACTTCGCGCTGGGAGACTTCCTCCACATCGCCGCGCGCGCGGATCCACTCGCGGCGCAGTTCGGGCAGGCCGACCGCAATGTCGATCAGGGCTTCGGGATCAGTATAAGGCCCGGACGTATCATAGACGCGCACCGGGGCCTCGCCGCTGGAGGGTTCCAGACTGATCTCCCGCATCGCCACGCGCAGCGGGCCGACATGGATCTTCTTCGATCCGCGAATGGGGCCGGTCGTCACGCCGATTTCGGTGCGGGCGGGAATGTCTGCCATGGTCTTCTCCTCAACTAGGGGAGGAAACGCTGTGGCCTGCGCGCCCTCCCTCCACCGGTATCAGCCGGATCAGGTTCAACGGGTCGCTGGGCGTGACACCAGCCTCTCAGTCACCAATGGCCCAACCGCGACAGGTCGCTAGGGCTGACTCCCCGGGGTATGGGGGGATGATAGGGGAAGGGGCAGGGTGGGGCAACGCTTTTGCATGATCACCTCGATTTGGAGCGCCTCACCATTTGTCAGGACGTGTTGCAATTGCTTCCGGAAAGAAGCCCGCACATGGTTCACGCCACACACTCATTGACGTTCTTGCACGATCTGCCTCTTGAGCACCGAGCCATAGATATGAACCGCTCATCCTGGGCTACGTCGAAGGGCTCATCCCCACCTCACCATGAGCGGGTCAATTCATATTTGCAGCATTTTGCTCTAACCCCGCCCCTCAAGCAGGGTGTGGGCGTGGACGAGCTGGTGTAGCCAGTCCATCACGGCCCGCACACGGCTGACGCGACTGAGGTCGCGGTGAACGACTGTCCAGAAGCTGCGCTTGATCCGCACCTGTTTGGGCAAAACCGGGTAGAGCGTGGTGGACTGGTTGCCGATGAAGTGCGGCAAAATGCCCACGCCCAACCCCGCTTGCGTCAGTGCGAACTGGACGTTGATGCTTGAACTGCTGAAGGCGGGATGCAGCCCGGCATCGACTTCGGACAGATAGCGCAATTCGTCGGCATAGATGAAATCGGGGATATAGCCGATCAGCCGGTGCGTGCCCAAATCCGCCACATCGGCAATCGGCGCATGGTTCCCAAGATAGTCGGATGAGGCAAAAAGCCCGAGACTGTAATCGGCGAGCTTCCCCGCCAGGAGTGGACCCTGCACAGGCCGGGCGAGCATTACCGCCAGATCCGCTTCGCGCTTTGAAGGGTTGAGGAAGCCGTTGGTGGTGACAATCTCCAGCGCGATTTCGGGATGGCTTTGTGCAAAGGCAGGCAGATGCGGCGCGACGACCCAAGTCGCAAAGCCTTCGGACAGGCTGAGCCGCACCGTGCCCGAAAAGCGGCTTCGCTCCCCGGTAAGCGCCGAACCTGCCGAAAGGATCGAACGTTCCACATCTTCGGCATGGCGCAGCAGTTCTTCGCCGCTCGCAGTCAGCATATGCCCGGCAGGGCCGGTTTCGAACAGGCTGGTGCCAAGCAGGGCAGAGAGGCGCTCTATCCGCCGTCCGACTGTCGTCGCATCCACACCTAATTTTTGCGCGGCGGCCCCAAGCGTTCGCCCGCGTGCCAGTGCCAGAAAATAGCGGAGATCGTCCCAGTTCATCGCGCGCTGCCTTGCTGCAAAATTGCAGGATGAAACTGCAACAATGCCCGTTCCCATGCAAATGTTTTGAGCCTAATCTCCGCGCAAACTTGGCTTTAGGAGATGGATGTCATGCGGCAGATTGATCATTTCATTGTGGGCGGCGCAGGTGCGGCCACGCGGTTCGGCGATGTATTGGACCCCAATAATGGAGGCGTGCAGGCGCAGGTTGCGCTGGGTGATGCCGCCGTTCTCGAAAAGGCCGTACAGGCCGCGCTCGCCGCGCAACCGGCCTGGGCCGCCACCAATCCGCAGCGCCGCGCGCGCGTGATGTTTGAATTCAAGCGTCTGGTCGAAGCCAATATGGATGAGCTGGCGCACATGCTCTCCTCCGAACATGGCAAGGTGATCGCCGATTCCAAGGGCGACATTCAGCGCGGTCTTGAAGTGATCGAATTCTGCTGCGGCATTCCGCATGTGCTCAAGGGCGAATATACGCTGGGCGCAGGGCCGGGCATCGATGTTTATTCGATGCGTCAGCCGATTGGCATTGGTGCTGGCATCACCCCGTTCAACTTCCCGGCGATGATCCCGCTCTGGATGTCGGGCGTCGCCATCGCCACCGGCAACGCCTTCATCATCAAGCCGTCTGAACGCGATCCTTCGGTGCCGGTGCGTCTGGCCGAACTCTTTATCGAAGCCGGTCTGCCCGAAGGCATTTGCCAAGTGGTGCAGGGTGACAAGGAGATGGTGGATGCCATCCTCGACCACCCTGCCATCGGCGCGGTCAGCTTTGTCGGCTCGTCTGACATTGCACACTATGTCTACAATCGCGGCGTGGCAGCGGGCAAGCGCGTGCAGGCCATGGGCGGCGCCAAGATCCATGGTACCGTGATGCCAGACGCCGATCTGGATCAGGTGGTGAAT